>NZ_JBHUZM010000004.1:0-145399 GCF_042667665.1 Streptomyces sp. NPDC057307
AGGCCGTCCCGCGGTGTTCGCGGGGCGGCCTGGCTGTCGCCGTTCACGTACCCGCGCGCTGAGGCCCCGGCCGGCCCGCCGGGCCGTCGATAGGGTGCCGGTATGACCGAGACGGAGAACCCCCGAGGCCCACTGAGACCGCTCGCCGAACTGCCGGACGTGTACGCCTTCTTGGAGGAGGTCCGACTGCGTCCGGACATGTGGGTGCGGGGTGGCTCACTGGCCCACCTGGACTCGATGCTGTCCGGGTACCGAGTGGCACTGACCATCCACGGCGTCGAAGAACCCCTCGACTTCTGGGGCCCCAGGGGCCAGGCACCCTTCGCCGACTGGCTGTTGACCCGCCCGGGTATGCCGGACGAAAGCTCCCTGACCTGGTCGGCGGAGATCGAACGGGCGGCGGAGCGGGTCGGCAGGCCCCCCATCGAGATGTTCTTCGACCTGCTGGACGACTTCCGCGCCAGGGGTGACGCCGACGGGGCGCGGTGAGTGGCGCCGACGGCGGGAACCGGTCGTCAGGGGGCCGTGAATCGGACGAATGCCGGGGATGACGGGGTACGGGACGCTCTTCGCCTTCCGTGACCGGTGCGGCCCGGGGACGATTGACGCTCGGCGTACTGCCCGCGATTCCGGGAGGACGTATGGGCAAGCAGGTCAAGTGCGGATCGACCCAGACCGTCAGCGGCAAGCCGTGCCAGAGGCCGGCGATGATCGGCTACCCACGCTGTCAGACACATCGGGGCGGATGGACGCCGCGGCAGAAGCGGAAGACCAAGAAGCGCTGACGTCCAACGCACTTGTGGTGGACGGTGATTGACGGGGCGTCAGTTCGTCACTTCCCGTACGTGTCCTTCCAGCGCCTGCGGTGCGCGCGGTCGCCCTGGCCGGTGCCGTTCAGTGGGAGCAGTTCCTGGAGCGGCGTGCCGGTGTTCCACTGGCCCAGCAGGTCGCGGTGGACGGCGAGGATGCCGTGGCGGACGGCGAGGGCGAGGGCGGCCCTGCTGAACGGGCAGGTCGCCGCGAACACCGCCACATCCGCCTCGTGGTGGAGCCACGCCGTGCCGACGAACTTCTGCATGTCGCCGCTCGGTACGGAGCGGTGCGGGGCGTAGTGCTTGCACTGGACGACCAGCCGGCGGCCGTCGGGCAGCCTCCCGATCACGTCCGCGCCCAGATCGCCGGAGCGGCCGCTGACCTCGACGTCCGTACAGCCGTCGCGCCGGCAGAGTTCGGCGACGTACCGCTCGAACTCCTGCCAGCTCATCGCGTCCACCTCCGCCAGCGACCGCCGGCCGGCCCTGATCGCGTCCTGCTCCCGCCACCGCCGGTCCCGGCCGCGCACCAGCCGGTCCGTGCGGCGCAGCCACCAGGCCACGCCGCCGGCTCCACCGAGGACGGCGGCGCCGACGACGTACGGCCAGATGTCCGACCAGAACGTCACGAGTACGAGGAGTCCCACGCCTCCGGCCCCCAACAGGCCGTTCCGCCGGGCCTCGTAGCGCCTCCGTGCGGCCGACAGGCGCTTGCGCTTGCGCATGTGCTTGCTCCGGCGTTTCCTCGCCATACGTCCCCCGGTCTCCGCCCGTGTCCGCCCGCCCGTGTCCCCCGAGGAAGTCTGGGCGGGGCGTACGCGGAGCGAAAGAGGCCCCTCTCGGCCACAGCGGGCGGGCGTCGTCAGCGCGGGGACCGGAGCGACTCGATCGCCCGGGAGAGGCTCGCCGCCCCGTGACCCTCGGCGATCTGCCGCTCGAAGAGGGCCTGGAGGGGGGTCAGCAGGTCCACCCCGACGCCCTGGGCCTTGGTGGCCGTCAGCATGTTGGCCAGGCCCACCGCGTTGATGTCGAGGTTGGACGTCGCCGTCGTGTAGTCGCCGGAGTCGATCTCGGCCGCGAAACCGGGCAGCGCCGCGGCGGCCGCGTTCAGCCAGGGGACCAGGAGGCCGGTGATGTCCGTGGCCTTGATCTGGGCCGAGTCGGCGATCGCGACCGACTGGAAGAAGCCCGCGAACATCCCGTACATGCCGCTGAGCAGCGCGATGTCGTAGAGCGACGCCTGGCCCGGGTCGGTGCCGACGAAGGTGGGGGCGCCCAGGAGGTTCAGTTGCTCGCGGTACGTCTCGAAGACGGCCGACGAGCCGCTGTAGAGGACGAACGCGTCTGACGTGCCGATCGTCTGCGGTACCGCGTAGACCGCCCCGTCCAGATACTCGGCGCCCTGCCCCGTCACCCATGCCGCCAACTCGCGGGCCGGCTCCGGGGTTCCGGAGGTGAGGTTGATCAGGGTCCGGCCCCGGAGCGCGTCGGCGGCGGGCGTCAGGACCTGTCGGACGTTGTCGTAGTCCAGCACGCAGACGATGACGAGTTCCCCCGCCGCGATGGCCTCGGCGGCCGTCGCCGCCCGGTTCGCGCCTCTGGCGACCAGGTCGTCGGCCTTGGCCGGGGAGCGGTTCCAGACCGTGGTGCGGTAGCCCTGTTCGAGGAAGGCCGCGGCCAGCGCGCGGCCCAGGTTACCGAGGCCGATGACGGAGACGGTGGGCTGTGTGGGCTCGGTGGGCTCGGTGGTCATGGGGTCCTCCTGTGGTGTTCCGCCGCGATGGGTGCGATGGGTGCGGTCGGTGCGATGGGAGGAACTCTGTCGAGTCGCGCTGTCGATCGACTGCCGGTCCGCTGTCGGCCGGTCGCCCGTAGGGTGGCCCGTATGCGATTCGGGGTGCTCGGTCCGCTGGCCGTGTGGACGGCGGACGGCGACTCCGTTCAGATCCCCGGCGCGAAAGTCCGCGCGCTGCTCGCCCACCTGCTGGTCGATCCGGGGCGTGCCGTGTCCGTCGGCCGGCTGGTGGACGGGCTGTGGGGGTCCGCGTTGCCGGACGACCCCGCCAACACGTTGCAGGGAAAGGTCTCGCAGCTGCGCCGCGCGCTGGAGCGGGCCGAGCCGGGCGGGCGGGGTCTGGTGATCTCCGGGGCCGGGGCTTCGGGTTATCTCCTGCGGACCGGCCCCGACGCCGTCGACGCGGGCAGGTTCACCGCCCTGCTGGACCGGGCGCGGGCCGAGGCCGTACCTCGTACGAAGGCGGAGCTGCTGTCCGAGGCGCTGGGGCTCTGGCGGGGAGAGGCGTACGCGGACTTCGCGGGTGAGCCGTTCGCCCTCGCGGAGATCAACCGGCTGACGGAAGCGCGGCTGACGGCGCTGGAGGAACAGGCCGAAGTGGGGCTGGAGTTGGGCCGGCACGCCGAACTGGCCGGTGAACTCGGCGGCCTGGTCGCCGCGCATCCGCTGCGCGAACGGCTGCGCGCCGCATACGTGCGCGCGCTGTACGGCGCGGGGCGCCAGACCGAGGCGCTGGAGAGTTTCGAGGACCTCCGGCGGCGGCTCTCCGACGAGCTGGGCCTGGAGCCCGGCCGCGAACTGTTCTCCCTCCAACAGGCCGTGCTGCGACAGGACTTGGCCATACCCGATGCTCGCCCTTCCCGCGCCGGTGTCTCCGTTCGCTCCGTCCGTACGAACCTGCCCACCCCCCTCACCGAGATCGTCGGCCGGGACGAGGCCGCCGCCGGCGTGCGCGACCTGCTCGGCGCCTCCCGGCTGGTCACCCTCACCGGCCCCGGCGGGGTCGGCAAGACCCGGCTGGCCGTGGAGGTCGCCCGGCGGGCCTCCGACGGCGCGTACGCCGACGGTGCTTACCCCGACGACGCGTACCCCCACGGTGTGTGGCTCGTGGAACTGGCCGCGTTCGCGCCGTCGCCGGGTCCCGCGGCCGATCCCGACGTGGTGAACGCGGTGGCCGAGGCCGTCATGAGGGTCCTGGACATCCAGGAGGGAGACGGAGCGGGCGGGGCGCTGTCGCCGGCCCGTCGGCTGGCCGGTGCGCTGCGCGACCGGCGGTTGCTGCTCGTCCTGGACAACTGCGAGCACATCGTGGATCCGGTCGCCGAGCTGACCGCCACCCTGCTCCCGGACGCGCCCGGCCTGACCGTCCTGACGACCAGTCAGGAACCGCTCTCCATCAGCGGCGAACAGGTATGGCCGGTACCGCCGCTCCCTCTCCCGAGCGCGGTCGCGCTGTTCACCGCCCGCGCCGGGACCAGGGCCGGGGCGAAGAGCGAGGACGACACGCGCGCCGTCGCCGAGCTGTGCCGCCGCCTCGACGGCATCCCGCTGGCACTGGAACTCGCCGCGTCGCGCGTACGCACCATAGGCGTGCACGGTCTTGTCGCCCGGCTGGACGACCGGTTCGAACTCCTGGCGGTCGGGCCACGCGACGCGCCCGACCGGCAGCGGACCCTGCGCGCGGTGATCGACTGGAGTTGGGGTCTGCTGACGGCGGCCGAGCGCGTCGTGCTGCGCAGACTGGCGGTCCACAGCGGGAGTTGCGCCCTGGCGGCGGCCGAGGCGGTCTGCGCGGGGGATGACGTGCGGTCCACCGACGTCTTCGAACTGCTCGCCCGCCTGGTGGAACGGTCCCTGGTCGTGCTGTCCGACCAGCCGGAAGGCTCCCGCTACCGGCTGCTGGAGTCGGTCAAGGAGTACTGCGTCGAACAGCTCCGGGCGGCGGGCGAGTTCGACGCTGTACGGGAGCGGCACAGCCGTTACTACGCCGAACTGGCCTGCCACGCGGGGCCGTTGCTTCGGGGGCCGGAGCAACGGCGCTGGCTGGAGCGGCTGGACGCGGAGGCGGCCAACCTGCGGGGCGCGCTCGATTTCGCCGTACGGCACGGGGCGGGCGAACGGGCGTTGCGTACGGTCAACGCGCTGGCCTGGTACTGGGTGCTGCGCGGCCGGCCGGCGGAGGCCAGGCGGTTCCTGGACGCGGCGCTCGCGGCCGTACCCGCACCCACACCCGTACCCACACCCGTACTCACAGCTGATCGCGCCCTGGCGACGGCATGGCGGGCGGGCATCGGCCTGCTGCAGGGCGATGCCAACGGCCCCGGAGGCGTCACGGACAGCGCGGACAGCACGGACGGCGCGGAGGGGATCAACGGGATCGGTGGGATCGACGACCCGCTCGACCGGGCAATCGCCCTGTGGTTCCTCGGCTTCGCGCAGATGGGATCCGGTGACGTGACCACCGGGGAGAGCCTGGTGAACCGGTCCCTGGACGCGTTCCACGCCATCGGCGACACCTGGGGGACGGCGGCGGCCCTGAGCGTACGGGCCCGGCACGCGATGGCCCGTGGCGATCTCGACGCCGTCCGGCGCGACGGCGAACGGAGCGCACGCCTCTTCGAGGAGACCGGTGACCGCTGGGGGCGGCTCCAGACCGTGTTCCCGCTGGCGGCGCTGAGCCAGATCACCGGCGACTACGAGCATGCCGCCCGCCTCCAGCGCGACGGGCTGGCCATCGCCGAACAGCTCGGCCTGTGGACCGAGGCCGCCAAGCGGCTGTGCGGTCTGGGCAGGATCCATCTCCTCACGGGCGATCACGCGCGGGCCCGCGCGTTCCACGAGCGCGCCCTCAAGCTGGCGCGTGAGCAGAACTCCCGGTCCGGAGAGGTCGACGCCGAACTGGGGCTCGGACTCGGCGCCCGCCAGGAGGGCGACTACGACCGGGCGGAGCGCCATATGCGCGGGCTGCTCGTCTGGTTCCGCGAAGTGGGTTACGGCCCCGGCAGCACGCTGGCGCTGGCGGAACTCGGCTTCGTCGCCGAACTGCGCGGCGACGCGAAGACCGCCCTGGCCCTGCACCTGGAGGGCTTCGACGCCGCGTACGAACTCGGCGACCCCCGCGCCATGGCCCTGGCGGTGGAGGGCCTGGCCGGCGCGCGGGCAGCGGCCGGCCGGTACGGGGACGCCGCGAGGCTGCTGGGCGCGGCGGCGGCCGCCCGCGACTCCGTCGGCGCCCCGCTGCCGCCCGCCGAACGCCGGGACGTGGACCGCGTCACGGCCGTGGCGCGCGAGGCGCTGGGGGCGGCGGGCCTCGACGCGGAGTTCGAGCACGGCACGCTGCTGGACCTGGCCGCCGCCCGGGCTCTGGCGACGACGTGACAGAGACCATGGACAAGGCCGAGACCGAGTCGTGGGCGTTCACGGACGGCTCCGGAGGGCGGCCGGTAACGCCCCACGCGGCGGTCGATCTGCTCCGGCGCAGGATCGCGAGCGGGGTTCTTGAGTCGTGGCTGGCCGCTTCGGACGGCCGGTTGCTCGCCGTCGTCAGCAACACCGAGCGCGCGATGGTCAGGCTCCTCGACGGCGAGGGGGATCCGGGCGGGCACGCCACGGATCCGGGCGCCGGGACGGAGAGCGACGGGTTCGTCCTGGCGAACGGGCAGAGCGACACGTACCCCGACGAGGACACCGTGCCCCTCGGTGAGGCGCTTCGGATCGTCCGCCATGTCATCGCCACGGGCGGGCCGCCGACCGACGCGACGTGGACGATCGACCGCTGACCGAACTGGTCCGGTCTGGTCCGGTCTGGTCCGGTCTGGTCCGCGCTCAAGGGAGCAACCGCTGCTCCTTCGCCAGCGCCACCGCCCCCGACCGCGTGTCGACCCCCAACTTGCCGTAGATACGGCCCAGATGGGTCTTCACCGTCGCCTCGCTGATGAACAGCGCGCGGGCGATGTCGCGGTTGCCCAGGCCACGCGCCAACTGCTGGAGTATGTCCAGTTCCCGTTCGGACAAGGTGGGTCGCGGGCTGCGCAGTTGGGCCAGGACGCGATCCGCGATCGGGGCCGAGAGCGCGGTGCGGCCGGCTGCCGCGCCGCGGATGGCGGCGAAGAGTTCGTCCGGCTGCTCCGCCTTGAGCAGGTATCCCGTGGCGCCCGCCTCGACGGCGCGGGTGATGTCGGCGTCCGTGTCGAACATCGTGAGCACCAGCACACGCGGCCGACCCCCGGCCGGGGGCCCGTACGCCTCGTCCGCGAGCAGTCGTCTGGTGGCCGCCACACCGTCCATGCCGTCGCCGAGCTGGAGGTCCATCAGCACGACGTCGGGCCGTACGCGCGCCGCCACCGCCAGTGCCTCCTCGCCGCTGCCCGCCTCGCCGACCACCTCGATGCCGTCGGTGCTGGACAACAGCGCCCGCAGGCCGGCACGTACGACCGCGTGGTCGTCACAGAGCAGGAGCCGTACGGGAGTTGTCATGACGCGCCCTTTCCCGATGTGCCGAGTGCGAGAGGTACGGCCGCCGACACCACCGTGCCCTCGCCGGGCTCGGACTCCACGGTGAGCGTGCCGCCCAACTGCCGTGCCCGCACACGCATGGCGGGCAGCCCGTGCCCGCGCCCCGGCAGGGCCGCCACGGGAGCGGAAGCGGTCGTGGACGTGGACGTGGGCGTGGACGTGGGCGTGAAGCCGCGGCCGTCGTCGGCGACGTCCAACGAGATCTGGTCGTCCAGACAGGTCAGGGTCAGCGCGGCCCGCGTCGCCCCGGCGTGCTCTCGTACGTTGGCCAACGCGCCCTGCGCGATACGCAGCAGCGCCGCCTCCACCCGCTCCGGCAGCGGCCCCGGAGTGCCGTCCAGCCGGAAGACCACGGTCAGTTCCGCGCCGCTCTCGCGCTCGGCGAGCGCGCCCAGCGCCGGGGCGAGCGTGCGCTCGGCGAGGTCGGCCGGGCCCAGGTCGTGCACGAACCGGCGCGCCTCGGCGAGGCTGCGGGACGCGATCTCCCCCGCGTCGCGCACATGTCCACGCGCCGCGTCCGGGTCGGCGTGCCAGACCCGTTCGGCGGCCTGGAGGAGCATCTGCTGACTGGACAGGCCCTGTGCGAGGGTGTCGTGGATCTCCGTGGAGAGCCGCTGCCGCTCCGCCAGGATCCCGGCCCGGCGCTCGGTGGCGGCGAGATCGCGGCGCGTACGGACCAGGTCGTCGATCAGCGTGCGCTGCCGGGCGGCCTGGCGTTTGAGGTGGATCAGTACGGCGGTCCCGACCGCCGCGACGGCCGGCGGGGCGAGCACCGCGTTGGGGTCGAACTCCCCTTGGGTGAAACGCAGTTTGGACGCCACGACCAGCAGGGTCAGTACGGAGGCGAGCGACACCGCGGTCCGTGTCGACAGGGTGTGCAGACCGGTGAAGAAGAGCGGCATCGCGCACCACGCGGCGCTGGGCGCGAGCGCGAGCAGCACCGCCCAGACCGCCAGCACGGCCCCCACCCAGGTCACATAGCGCGCGCCGGGCCGCGTACCGGAGAGCGGCGCGGGCGCCAGGAACCGTCCGAGGAGATAGAGCCCCCCGAACACCACGAACAGCCCGACGACCCAGCCGACGTGCGTCTCGCCCTCGTGCCGGATCAGATAGCGGGCCAGCGAGGCGCCCAGGAGCAGCACGAACGCGGCGTCCATGACGGCCGTGAGCCACCGCCGGTCGGGATCCGCACTCGTCGTCGTCACTGTCACTCGCTCCCCCACACGGTCCCGTCACACGGCTCCGTCACCGGTCCCGGTCACCCCTCTCCGTCCCCCGCCTCCGTCCCCCGCCTCCGTCGCCCGCCTCCGTTCGCGGTCACCACCACCAGTCCTAACGTGCCCGCCACCGTCCCGCATCAGCCGATCGGTTGACACGGCTGTCGCCCGTACCGCTCGCGAACCGGGGCCGGTTCGCCGTACCCCGGCGCCCCGCCCGCCCCGAGGCTGATGAGAACACCCCGACCCGCCAGCCGCCACCGCCACCTCCACGTCCACCTCCGTACAAGGGACCCGAGCCATGCCCGCCAAGAACCTCACCGTCAACCGCGCCGCCCTCGGCCACCGCGTCGCCTACGCGCTCCGCCACCCCGACCGGGCGCCCCGCTATCTGGCCCGCGCGGCCCGCGACACCTGGCTGCGCCACCGCTGGCCGGACCACATCGCGTACTACCGCGCGGTGATGCGATCCGACACCCGCGCCGACCCGGACGCGGCGGTCGGCAGCCGCAGCCACGAACGGTGGCTGGCCCTCGGATCGATGCAGTTCGACTACCTCGTCGGCCACGGCCTGCGCCCCGGCCACCGGATGCTGGAGATCGGCTGCGGCAACCTCCGCGCGGGCTGGCGGTTCATCGGCCATCTGGAGCCGGGCCACTACTACGGCATCGACATCTCCCCCGACATACTCGCCGCCGCCCAGGACACCCTGGTCCGCCACGGACTCCAGGCCCGCCTCCCCACCCTCACCCCGGTCCGCGACCTGAAGCTGAGCTTCCTCCCCGACGCCCACTTCGACGTGATCCACGCGCACAGCGTCTTCTCCCACTCACCGCTCCCGGTGATCGACGAGTGCCTGGCGCATGTCGGCCGGGTGCTGGCGCCGGGCGGCTGGTTCGACTTCACCTTCGACCGCACGGAGGGCAAGGAACACCAGGTACTGCGGGAGGACTTCTACTACCGCACGGAGACGCTGATCTCACTCGCGGAACAACACGGCCTGACGGCCCGCTTCATGGCCGACTGGGAGGACCTGCCCCACGGCCAGTCGAAGATCCGCGTCACCCACGGCCGCCATGAAAGCCCGGAGAGCCCGGAGAGCACGGCAGGACCGGAGCCGGGCGACGACCGCTGACAGCCCCGCGTACCCCTTGACCTCGGTTGTCAGCGGCTGTCAGCGCCCCGTCCGTCTCCTGTCAGCGCCTCTCGGCATCGTCGTGTTCATCGAGAACGAGCACGGCGAACAACCAAGAGGAACCGAGGAGACGCAGATGTCGTACGCCATCCGGGCCGAAGGGCTCATCAAGCGGTACGGGGACATGGTCGCCCTGGACGGGGTCGACCTCGAAGTGCCCGCCGGGAAGGTCATCGGGGTGCTCGGGCCCAACGGGGCCGGGAAGACCACCACCGTACGGATCCTGGCCACGCTCCTGCGGCCGGACGGCGGGCATGCCAGTGTCGGTGGGTACGACGTGGTGAAGGACCAGGTGCGGGTGCGGGGGCTGATCGGGCTCACCGGGCAGTACGCCTCCGTGGACGAGGACCTGTCCGGTGCCGAGAATCTGGTGCTCCTCGGGCGGCTGCTGGATCTGTCCAGGCGTGAAGCCAGGGCGCGGGCCCGTGAGTTGCTGGAGCGGTTCGAGCTGACGGAGGCCGCCGAGCGGCCGATCAGCACCTTCTCCGGGGGCATGCGCCGCAGGCTGGATCTGGCCGCGAGTCTCGTCGGCCGGCCGCAGGTGCTGTATCTGGACGAGCCGACCACCGGGCTCGATCCGCACGCCCGGCAGGAGGTCTGGGAGGTGGTGCGGCGGCTGGTGGCGGACGGGGTCACCGTGCTGCTCACCACGCAGTATCTGGAGGAGGCCGATCAACTGGCCCACGGCATCACCGTGTTCGACCACGGGCGGGTCGTCGCCGAGGGCCGGCCCGACGAGTTGAAGCGGCGGGTCGGCGGTCAGACGCTCCAGGTACGGCCGACCGTCCTCACCGACGGGGACGAAGTGGCCGGGATTCTGGCCGAGTTGACCGGAGTCACCCCCTCGCACAACCGCGACACCGGTCTGCTCACGGCGCCGACCGACGACCCGCTGCTGATCTCCGCACTGGTCAGGCGGTTGGACGGGGCGGGTATCACCGCCGCCGAACTGGGCATGCGCCTGCCCAGCCTGGACGAGGTCTTCCTGGCGCTCACCGGCCGGTCGGCGGATTCAGCAGTCACCGAGGAGTCCCTGTCGGGCACCCTCGCCGAGAGGAGCATGGCATGAGCACGGCTACGCCTACGAGCGCCACGACGACCCTTGCCCCGCTGCGTATCGGGCCCGCCAAGGCCACCCGGCACGGGCTCTCCCTCGCCTGGCGTGGCATCGTCAAGATCCGCAAGTCGCCCGCCCAACTCGTGGATGTCATCCTCACGCCGATCGTCTTCCTGCTGATGTTCGTCTACCTCTTCGGCGGCGCCATCGGCGGCGGTGACGTCGACGGATACCTGCGGACGATCACCCCCGGCATCATGGTCATGACCATCTTCCAGGCCAGCATCGTCGTCGGTGTCGCCCTCAACGCCGACGCGAGCACGGGCGTCTTCGACCGGTTCCGCAGCATGCCGATCGCCCGGTCCGCGCCGCTGGTCGGAGCCGTACTCGCCGACGTCGTCCGCTACGTGGTCTGCCTCACCGTGCTGCTCGTCGTCGCGACCGTCATGGGCTACCGGATCGGGACCAACCCGCTCGCCGCGCTGGCCGCCGTCGCGCTGCTGATCGCCTTCGGGCTGAGCTTCTGCTGGATGTCCGTCTACGTCGGCATGCTGGTCAAGACACCCGGTTCGGTGCAGGGCCTGATGACGGTCCTGGTCATCCCGCTCACCTTCGCCAGCAACGTGTTCGTCCCCTCGGGCACGATGCCGGGCTGGCTGCGGGCCTGGTCGGACATCAACCCCGTGAGCCTGATGGCCGACACCCTGCGCGGGCTGCTGAACGGCGGCGAGGTCGCCGGGCCGCTGCTCGGCAGCCTCGCCTGGATGGCCGGGGTGATCGCGGTGTTCTTCCCGCTCGCGATGCTCGCCTACCGCAAGCGGGCCGCGTAGCGGACCGGATGAACCACGTACGACGCTATGACGCCACCGGCTGACCGGACTCCTCGGTCAGCCGGTTCAGCGCGTCCTCCCTCGGCAGCCCCGCACCCCTGCCGTACGCCTCCTCGTACGCCGCCCCGCCCAATCGCTCGCGCAACTCACCCACGAGCGAGCGAAGTTGGCCGTCGCCCTCGTCGAACAGTCCGCGAATCACCTGGCTCATGCCGAGAGCTGTGGCCGCCTCGCTCGGGGCGTCCTCCAACAGCCGCAGCCACGCCAGCAGTTCGGCGGCCCGCGCGATGTCGGCGATCTCGTCGCGGGCGAACGCGCCGCTCACCACGCGCGGCAGCAGGGCCCGTGCCTCCGCCGCCTCTCCCGCCACGAGCCGGTGGGCCATCCGGGCGCCCGCGATCCGGTCCCGCGCCATGTCCTCGGGAAGGGACAGCCGGTGTACGAGAGCTGTCCCCAGCCGGTCGAGGATCCGGTCGGCCTCGGCCAAGTCGCCCGAGCGCAGGCGCAGTTCGGCGAGGCTGAACTCGATCTCGGCCTCCATACGCCGGTAGCCCCGCTCCTTGGCCTGCCGCTGTGCGGCCCGGATGTCCCGCAGGGCGCCGGCCAGGTCGCCGCCACGCATCCGCTCCGTCGCGAGCCTGCCCCGGCTCACGAACATGTCGTCCTCCGCGCCGAGTTCGGAGCTGATCACGACCGCCCGCTCGAAGGCGGCGACCGCCTCGGCGTGCTCCCCGCGCAGGGAGTGGTCCCGGCCGGCGGAGAGCAGGGCCATGCCCATGCCCCAACGGTCGCCCAACGCCTCGAAGCCGCGCAGCGCCTCGCGCCGCGAGTCCGCGCCGGCCCGCTGCTCGCCGCGCCGGGCGAGGACGAAGTCCCGCGCCGTGTGCGCGGCGGCCCGCTCCCACGCGTCCGGGCGCTCCAACGACCGGCGGAGTTCGCGTTCCCCGAGGCCGGCGTCGCCCGTGGAGAACGCCAGCATCGGTATCCACAGCGACAGCGACGGATGGAACTCCACCGCGCCGGCCGCCTCGCACTCCTCGATCAGCGAACGCACGCGTACGGGCTCGGCGGGCGAGCTGCCCGCCATCAGCTGTACGACCTGGAAGGCGGCGCGCAGGCGGGCGGGCAGGGCGTCGCCGAAGCGGAGCACGTCGGCGAGGTACGTCTCGAACTGGGTGCTCATGCCCCTGATTCCCCAGTACCAGAACATCGCGCCGACGAAGCGGGACGCCAGGACGGCGCGCTCCTCGACCGCGTCGTCGCCACCGTCGCGGTCGTCGCGTCCGTCCACGATCTTCCGCAGCGCGGCGACCAGGTTGTCGTGCTCGGTGTCGAAGAGCGCGACGGCCCGGAGCTGTTCGCCGGTACGCAGCAGGGGCTCGTACTCCTCGGCCAGCGCCAGGTAGTACGCCGCGAAGCGCGCCCGCGCCCGGTCCGGGGCGTCCGCGCCTTCCGCCCTGCCCGATTCCCTGCGCGATTCCCTGTCCGATTCCGCGCCCGATTCCGCGCCCGATTCCGCGCCCGCCTCCGCGAACTTCGACGCCGCGTACGCGCGGACCGTCTCCAGCATCCGGTACCGCGGTTCGCCGCCCGTGCCCGCCGAGTCCTCCGTACCCACCAGGGACTTCTCGACCAGGGACCCGAGCACGTACAGCACATCGTCCGCCGGAAGCGACGACGACGCGTCGTCCGGGCAGACCGCCTCCAGTGCGGCGAGGGTCGCGCCGCCGGGGAACATCGACAGCAGCCGGGCCAGCACGCGTTCCGGTTCGTCCAGCAGATCCCAGCTCCACTCCACCACCGCGAGCAGCGTGCGCTGGCGCGGCAGCGCGGTCCGGCTCCCCGACGTCAACAGCCTGAACCGGTCGTCCAGTCGGCGCGCGATCTGGTCGACGCTCATCGAGCGCAGCTTGGCCGCCGCCAGTTCCAGGGCGAGCGGCAGCCCGTCCAGGCGTCGGCAGATCTCGACCACCGCGTGGAGCGTGGACGCGTCGAGCACGAAGCCCGGCCGGACCCCGGCGGCCCGGTCGACGAAGAGCCGTACGGCCGGCGAACCGGCCGCGTCGGCGAGGTCCGGCGTGCCCGTCGGTACGTCGAGCGGGCCGAGGTGGCAGAGCGACTCGCCGGTGATCGCGAGGGCTTCGCGGCTGGTGGCGAGGATCCTCAAGTGCGGCAGCCGGTCGAGGAGTTCGTACGCCAGCTCCGCCGCGGCCTCGACCAGATGCTCGCAGTTGTCCAGCACCAGTACGGCTTCGCCGACGTCCAGCGCCTCGGTCACGCGGTCGACCGGCGTGGCCGCCCCACGGGTGCGTGGCGCCTCCCCCAGATCCCGGGAGCTGAGCGCGCCGTGCACGGCGTCGGCGAGCTGGTCCGGCGTCACCACCCCGGCCAAGGACACGAACCACACCCGGCCACGCTCGTACGCCCGATGGCGGCTCGCGGCCTCCAGGGACAGCCGGGTCTTGCCCGCGCCTCCGGGACCCACCAGCGTGACGAGCCGGGAGACCTCCATCAGCCCGGAGAGCCGCTCCAGCTCGCCGTCGCGGCCGACGAAGCTGGTCAGCCGCGCGGGAAGCCTGCTCGGCGTGGGCCGCCGACCGGGCTCCGCACCTTCCGCCGACGCGTCGCGGGCGCCCAACTCCCCCCGCAGCAGCGCGAGATGGATCTCCCGCAGCTCGGCCGACGGATCGACGCCCAGCTCCTCGTCCAGCCTGCCGCGCGTCTCCGCGTACACCGCGAGCGCGTCGGACTGGCGCCCGGCGGCCGACAGCGCGCGGATCCGCAGCCCGGCGAGCCGCTCGCTCAGGGGGCGTTCGGCGCCCGCCGACTCCAGGTCGGCCAGCACCTCGGTGTGCCGGCCGAGCCGCAGCTCGGCGTCGAAGCGGTCCTCGGCCGCCGTGTCACGTATCTCCTCCAGCCTCGCGGCGGACGTACGGGCGAACGGGGCGTCCCGTACGTCGGCGAGCGCCGCGCCGCCCCGGCCCGGCCACAGGCCCAGCGCCGTACCGAGCACGGTCGACGCCTCTTCGAGCCGGCCAGCCGCCAGGTCGCGCCTGCCCCGGCCGGCCAGCTCCTCGAACCGGTACGCGTCCACGTCCTCGGCCCGCACCGACAGCCGGTAACCGCCCGCGACGGAATCGAGCAGGGCGGCACTGCCTGAACCGCCCGAACCGCCCGCGCTGCCCGAACCGCCCGCGCCCCGCAAGGCCTTGCGCAGCCGCGACACCAGCGCCTGGAGCGCGTTGGCGGCCTCCGCCGGCGGGTCCTCGCCCCACAGCCCGTCCACGAGCGCGTCGACCGACACCGGACGGCCCGCCTCCAGCGCGAGCCTGGCCAGCAGCATGCGCAGCCGGACGCCGCCCACATCGATCGGCGTCGCGTCGTCCGCGCGGGCCCGCACCGGCCCCAGCAGAAAGATCCTCACAGCACCTCAGCCTCCCCCAGGACCTGTTCCCACCCCCCTCGGTGAGATCCACGGGACACCTCACCACACCGATCACCGCACCGGCTCGGCCAGCACCTCCCGCAGCACCTCGCGCAGGAGCCGGCCGAAGTCGTCCGGCCACTTCGCGTAACCGACGTGGCCGCCGGGGAACATCACCAGCTTCTTGCCGAGGCGCTCCGCGAGCGCGACGGCCGGGCGGTGCACGTCGTACGTACGCGAGACCTCGCCGCCGGCCACGACGACGCGCCCGGTCAGCGGGGCGAGCGCGGCGAAGTCGGGTACGAAACGCGTGAACGGCCGCATCACGTGGGCGAGGAAGAACTCGGTGTTGTCGTTCGCCTCGGGCAGCACCGGCGCGGGGCTGCCGCCGAAGACCGCGCTGAACTGCTCCATCGCCGCCGGAACCCCCGCACGGCGGTACGTGGCGTGGACGGCGTCGATGAAGGCCAGCCGCTCCACGGCGTCCGGCAACAGCCCGAAGGCGGGCGGCTCGTGCACGACCAGCGCGGCGATCCGGTCCGGTCGCCGGTCGGCGAGGCGCAGCGCGAGCTGGAGGGCGATAAGCCCGCCCGAGCAGCTGCCGAAGACCTGGACCGGCTCGTCGGGGGCGGCCACCAGGTCGAGCAGGCGTTCCGCGTCTTCGGCGTGGATCTCGACGCGCTGGTCGACCGGGGGGCCGTCGAGCGGGCTGCGGGAGTTGCCGCGCGGGTCGAGGGTGAGGACGCGGTGGTCGACGGCGAGGTGGGCGGCGAGGCGGTCGAAGACGGCGGCGTCGGAGGCACCGCCGCACAGGAGCAGCAGGAGCGGTCCGCTGCCGCGTACCTCGTAGCGCAGAACGGCGCCGGGCACGTCCAGCGTGCCGACCACGGTCTCAGCGGTCGCGGTTTCGGTCGCGGTCTCGGTGTTCACGGTGTCCATCGCGCTCCAGACCAGAAGCGGCTCAACGCCGCAGTGTCATCGATTTTTCACCCAGAGTAGCCAGGTCCAGTATCGTGCGCCGGGAGCGACAACCGCGCTGATCGCACCGATCCGTTCCCCAGGGAGTGGCCGACATGGCAGACGACACCGGCGGCGCGGCCAGGCCGCGCCTCCTGCTGAACGCCCAGCCCTTCGGCTTCGGGCCACCGGCCGCGACGGCGATCCTCGCCCGCGAACTGGCCCCGTTCTGCGAGGAGTTGGCGTACTTCGGCGGCGGGCACACGCTCGACCTCCAGCACCGGCCGCCGTATCACGCGGTGTACGGGACCACCGGCCTGTCCAACGACGAACGGCTGGCGTCGCTGCGCCGGCTGGCGCCCCGCTACGACCTGTTCGTCACGGCCATGGACTTCGCCGAGGCCGAACTGGCCCGCCGCGCCGGGCTGGAGGTGGCGGTGTACGACGCGCTCACCTGGTTCTGGCCCGAGATCCCGGCGGTCGCCGGGGACGCCGCGCTGTACATCGCGCAGGACTTCTTCGGGGTCCGGGAGCGGATCGCGGCGGACGCGGCGCTCCGGCGGAACGCCGTGATCGTGCCGCCGATCATCCCGCTCCTGCCGTCCCGGCGGATCTGGCGGCCCGAGCGGCCGGGGACCGGCCGGGGCCGGCACGTCCTGCTCAACCTGGGCGGGCTGCAGAACCCGTACTGGCAGCCGTCCGACGCCGCCGCGTACGCGCGGCTGATGCTGGACGCCGTACGGTCCGCGCAGCCCGCCGGCCGGCCGGTCGTCGTCACGACGAGCCGCGGCGTCGCCGAGGCCCTCGGCGACCCCGACGTCCGCACCGCCGACCGCGACACGGTGCTCGACCTGATGAGCGGCGCCGCGTACGCGTGCATGACGCCGGGCCTCGGCAACATCTACGACGCGGCGGCGACCGGCGTACCGACGCTGTGGCTGCCGTCCGCCAACGAGACCCACCACCTCCAGGCCCGCCTCCTCACCGAACACGGCTGCTGCGACGCCCGGCTGGACTGGCCGGACGTGGGCGGCCCCGCCGACTACGACACACCGCGGCCGGCCACCCCGGAGGCGCTGACGAAGGCGATCGTGGACGTCGTCCGCCACCTCTCGTCGGCCGGTTCCCTGCCGGCCCTGCGGGACCGGCTGGCGGACCAGGTGGCCAAGTCCGCGGCCGGCCTCGGCCTCGTCCCCGGCAGCGCCCGATCCCTGACGGAGCGCTTCGGCCACGGCGGCACGGAGGCGACGGCGAGGGCGCTGGTGCGGTGGGCGGGGGAGAACTCCGTACGCCCGGGACGCTGACCCGTATCGGAACCGCCCCCGGTGGGTGAGGATGGCCGGGACCGGCACGCGCGGCCGGTCCCGGGAGCCGGAGGGAGCGGGTCGTCGTGCTGCTGCGACAGCTGGAGTACCTGGTCGCGCTCGCCCGCGAACGGCACTTCGCGCGGGCCGCCGACGCCTGCTTCGTGTCGCAGCCCTCGCTCTCCGCCGCGATACGCAAGCTGGAGCACGAACTGGGCGTGCCCATCGTGCGCCGCGGCCGGCGCTTCGAGGGGCTGACCCCCGAGGGCGAGCGGGTACTCCTCTGGGCGCACCGGATCCTCGCCGAACGCGACGCGCTGCACCACGAGTTGTCCGTCATGCGCGGCGGCCTCACCGGCACGCTGCGCCTCGGCGCCATCCCCACCGCCCTGACCGCCGCGTCCCTCCTGACCACGCCCTTCTGCGAGCAACACCCGCTCGTCCGCGTCTCGCTGGAGACACTGTCGTCGCGCGACATCACACGGCGGCTGACCTCGTTCGAGCTGGACATCGCGCTCACGTATCTCGACGACGAGAGCCTGCGCCACGTACGCAGAACGCCGCTGTACGAGGAGCGGTACCTGCTCCTCACGCCCCACGACAGCCCGCTCGCCCAGCAGCGGTCGGTGCGCTGGGCCGAGGTCGCCGGACTGGCCCTGTGCCTGTTGTCGCCGCAGATGCGCAACCGCCGGATCATGGACGAGTACTTCGCCGCCGAGGGCGCGAGCGTCACCCCGGCCATCGAGACCGACACCGTCGCGGGTCTCTACACGCACATGGCGGCGGGCCGGTGGTCGAGCGTGATCTCGCACGCCTGGCTGCATATGTTCGGCGTCCCCGACGCGATGCGGGTGGTCCCGCTGGTGCATCCGACGCACGGCCCGCGCGTGGGCCTGGTCATCGCCGACCGCAGCCCCGAACCGGTCCTCGCGAAGGCGCTGTTGGAGACCGCGCGGCGGGTGAGCGTACGGGAGGTGCTGAACGGCCTCCTCGACGCGCACCTCGCGCCGACAGCCAGAACGGCGAAGCCGCGGCGATAGCGCCTGAGCGACAGAGCCCCAGCGATGGAACCGGAGCGATGGAACCGGAGCGATAGAACCGGAGCGATGAAGCCCGAGCGATAGCCGGTGCCTATCCCGGCATAGAGAAGTTCGCTTTGCCAGGGCCGATGCCAGGACCCACCGTAAGAGGCACCTTCCGAAGCACTCCCGCAGCAACGGACGAGGAGCCGCAAGTCATGGCAAAGATCCTGTGTGTGCTGTACGACGACCCGACCGACGGCCAGCCCACCACGTACGCCCGTGACGACCTCCCGGTCATCGACCACTACCCCGGCGGCCAGACCACCCCCACCCCCGAGGGCACCGACTTCACCCCCGGCCATCTGCTGGGCAGCGTCTCCGGTGAACTCGGTCTGCGTTCCTTCCTGGAGAGCCGCGGCCACACCCTCGTCGTCACGTCCGACAAGGAAGGCGCGGGATCGGTCTTCGACCGCGAGCTGGTCGACGCGGACATCGTCATCTCCCAGCCGTTCTGGCCGGCCTATCTGACGGCGGAGCGCATCGCCACCGCCAAGAACCTGAAGCTCGCCGTCACCGCCGGCATCGGCTCCGACCATGTCGACCTGGACGCCGCCATCTCGCACGGCGTCACCGTCGCCGAGGTGACGTACTGCAACAGCATCAGCGTCGCCGAGCACGTGGTGATGACCATCCTCGGCCTCGTACGCAACTTCATCCCCTCGCACCAGATCGTGCTCGACGGCGGCTGGAACATCGCGGACGCCGTCAAGCGCTCGTACGACCTGGAGGGCATGCAGGTCGGCACCGTCGCGGCGGGCCGCATCGGGCTCGGCGTGCTGCGCCGGCTCGCCCCCTTCGACGTGGGGCTGCACTACACCGACCGCCACCGCCTGCCGGAGTCCGTCGAGCAGGAGCTGAACCTCACCTGGCACGAGTCGACCGCCGCCATGGTGCCGCACGTCGACGTCGTCACCATCAACGCGCCCCTGCACCCGGAGACCGAGGGCCTGTTCGACGACAAGCTCATCGGCACCATGAAGCGGGGCGCGTACCTCATCAACACCGCGCGCGCGAAGATCGTCGACCGCGACGCCGTGGACCGCGCGCTGCGCAGCGGACAGCTCGCCGGTTACGGCGGCGACGTCTGGTACCCGCAGCCGGCGCCGGCCGACCACCCGTGGCGCACCATGCCGCACCACGCGATGACGCCGCACATCTCGGGCTCGTCGCTCTCGGCGCAGGCGCGGTACGCGGCGGGCACTCGGGAGATCCTGGAGTCGTACTTCGCCGGGAACCCGATCCGGGACGAGTACCTGATCGTGGAGGGCGGGGCGCTGGCCGGCACGGGCGCGCACTCGTACTCCACGAAGGAGAGCTGAGAACCTCGTCCGACCCGTCTGACCCGTGTGAGCCCGTCTGACCTCGGCGCCGGAGGCGCTTCCGGCGCCGGTCAGGCGGTCAGGCGATCAGGCGGTGCCGAAGGAGGACGACTTCACCCCGCGCGCCCGCAACTCGGCCACCACCTCAGGGCCGTCGGGAACATGCCTGGCCTCGTGGCCGCTGAGAACGAGATGCGTGAGCCCGCCGATCTCCAACAGTGGTGCCAGCGTGGGGATTTGGAGGGTGTACGTGCCCCGGAAGTCCAGCTTGCTCAGGGCGGGAAGCTTCGCGAGCGCGGAGACGTCGCACAGCCCGAGCGAGTAACCCTTGATCGACTCCACCGACATGCTGCCGATCAGGAAGTCGTAGTCCGGCCACGGCTGATACCTGAACTCCAGTGCGCGAAGCGCCGTCATCCCTCCCAGCGGCGGCGCCTTCAGCCGGTCGCAGGACTCGATCCTGAGCTTGCGCAGGGTGGGCGAGTCGACGAGGGCGCCCAGCGACTCCAGTTGGCCGAGGTGCTCCAGCCGCAGTTCGGTCAGCGGAGCCCGGCCGGCCAGACCGGCCAGGTCGTGCAGGACCTCGCACCCGTAGATCTGCACCTGCCGCAGCTCCGGCAGCTCCCCGACCCGGCCGAGACCGGCCAGTGCGGGACAGTTGCGTACGTCGAGAAAGCGCAGGTCAGGCAGGTCGGGCGCGCCGTCGAGGGTAAGCAGGGCCGGGATCCGGTCGAGCAACAGCATCCGCACACCTGGCAGTTCGGGCAGGAATCCGAGGTCGGATCCGCCGGCGACATTCGTCAGGAAGAGGCGGCGCGGTGCGGGTGCGCCGGCCAGCGACGTGAAGTCGGACAGCGCCATGCAGTCGCGCACCCTGAGCAGGTCGAGTCGGGTCAGTGCCTCGACCCCGGCGACGGAGGTGAGCCGTTCGCAGCGGGCGAGTTCGAGGGTGCCCAGTCCGGGCAGGCCCGCTATCGCCCGCAGGTCGGTGAGTTCGTCGCATTCGGTGAGGATCAGTTCGGTGACGTCCGGGTGGTGGCCGAGGCCGTCGAGTGACCTGAGGCGGCGGACCTTGTCCATGCGCAGCACGCGCAGGCGGGGCATCGCGTCGATGCCCTTGAGGGTGGTGAGGTGGGTGCAACTGGTGAGGTCCAGCTCGGTGACCGCGCCGACGTCCGTCAGTGCGGACAGATCCTTGATACCGGTCCAGCCCAGGTCGAGCGCGGCGAGCCGGCGCAGCCCGCCGAGCGGGCGGATGTCGCGCAGTCCCCGGCATCCCTGAAGGCTGAGGGATTCCAGGTCGGGCAGCGCGGCGCCGAGTCCGGAGACGGACGCGACGCCCGTCATGCTGAGGTCGAGCCGGCGCAGCGCGCGCAGCTTCAGCAGCGGGCCGATGTCCTTGACCTTGCGGCAGCGGTGCAGGCGCAGACTCTCCAGCGCGGTGAGGGCGGTGAGCGGCGTGAGATCGTCGACGCCCGAACAGCCGCCCAGATCAAGGCTGTTGAGCTGCGTGTACTCGGCGAGCGGCGTCAGGTCGGTGAGCCCGGTGCAACGGTCCAGCTGGAGCGCGCGCAGGACGGGGGCGAGATGCCGCAGCCCCGCCGGGAGGATCTTGCTCACCTTGAGATCGGTGCGGTTCTCGCGCGCGTAGGCGGGGACGAGGAGTTGTTCGGCGAAGCCGTCGGGGTCGGCGACCTTGGGCCACATCTTCAGGAGCACGTCGGTGCTCGGCTCCCCGACGGCGGCGAACCGCGCGGCGAGCGCGAGAGCCTGGGCGGGGTCGACGTCCGGGGCACCGGCGCCCCGGACGAGCAGTTCGCGTACGGCCTTACGGGCGCGCGGGGCCTTCGCGGTGGCCAGCAGCCCACGCAGGGAGTCGAGTTCAGTCATGCGACCGCACGATAGGCGCAGGGTCCGACAGTGCCGCCGGGAAGGGGTGGCCGAAGGGCCGGCCGGCCGAGGGGACCACTACGTCACCTCGCCCATACGGCCGAGGAAATGTGCCGCGCCATTCTCCACCCGGTGCAGGAAGAGACCGTTGGCGAGGACGAACGCACGCGCCGCGTCATCGAATTCGATGGTCCTGGACAGGCCCTTGAAGGTGAGGTCGCGCAGCCTGGTCACCATCGCGCCCCGCTCCGCGCCGGTGGCGAGCAGTTCCCGCATCCCCTGGGCGACGAAGTTCAGCGCGTCGTACGCCTCCACGGCGAACGGCTCGACCGCGAACAGCCTTTCCGCACGCGCCTGTTCACCGCCGCGCGGACCGTAGCGCTTCTCGTACGACGCCACGAACCCTTTCGCGGCGGGCAGTTCGGCCGGGTCGACGTATGTCGTGACGAACACCCAGCCGTCGGCCGCCGCGCCCGCCACGGCGGTGAACTCGGCCCGGAGCGCCGACTCCCGTGCCATCCGTACGCCCCGGAAGCCCGCGTCCGCCAGCGCGCGGGCGAAGAGGGCCGCCCGCCGTGGCGACGTCCCGCCGTACGCCACCGAGTCGGCACCGAAATCGCTCACGGCGGCGGCCACCGGGCCGAAGTCGTCGCTGTCGGCGGGCACGGTGCGGGTGGTGGTCGTGCCGCGACCGTTCTCCAGCAAGTCGGTCAGTTCCAGGGCCAGTCGCTCGCTGACCGAGCCCGCCGCCCGGTCGTCGACGAGCACGGTCCTGCGGACGTCCCGGGCGCGGACGAGGTAGTCGACGAATCCCACACTCAGGGAGTTCCGGTCCGGTCTGAGTTCGAAGAACGCCCGCTCGCTCGCCGAGCTGAACGCGTCGGAGTCGCAGGAGACCGTGACCAGGGAGAGCAGGGCCTGCTGGTAACGGGCGACGACCGCCTCGACTCCCGCGGTCCCGGTCGGGCCGATCACCGCGCGCACGTCACGGTCGGCGGCGAAGGTACCCGCCACCTGCACGGCCCGCTTCGCCTCCCCGCCGTCGTCCAGCACCCGCAGCGCCAGGTCGAAGGGGCGGTCCGCACGGGAGTTGTGGTCGGCGACGGCCAGCCGCGCGCCGCGCTCCTGCGCGCGGCCCGCCGCCTTGTCCCGGCCGGAGAGATCGGCCTGGAGCCCGACGGTGTAGCGCGGCAGGGAGCCGTTGCCCGCAGATCCGGCGGAGTCCGAGGGGTCCGAGGAGTCGTCCGGTGGGCGGGACGCCGCCCAGGCCGCCAGACCGCCGCCGACGGCGACGACCCCGGCCGCCGAGCCGAGGGTGAGCAGCCGGCGGCGCGAGAGCCGCCCGGACGGGGGAGGCTCTTGAGGGGTGGGGGCGGCTGTGACCGTCCGCGCTTTCGGGTCCGCGCCGGCGTCCGCGACCAGGGTGGGCGTCGCGTCCGCAGCCGGGTCGGGCAGGGCCAGTACGGCGGCGGAGCGTTCGGCGACCAGCCGGGTCAGCGCGGCCGGCAGCCAGCCGTTCGCCGCCCCCGCCAGGTCCCCCAGCGCCTCCCGTACCTCCTCCGAACTCGGCCTGTCCCGGGGGTCCTTGGCGAGGCAGGCCGTGAGCGGTCCGAGCAGTTCGCGCGGTACGCCGTCGAGGTCCGGGTCCTCGTGGACCGTACGGAACAGGACCGCCGGCGACGAACCCGTACCGAACGGTCTGCGGCCCGTCGCCGCGTACGCCAGCACGCATCCCAGCGAGAACACGTCGCTCGGCGGGCCGAGTTCACCGGCGCGCGCCTGCGCCTGCTCGGGCGACAGATAGCCGGGCGAGCCGATCACCACATCGCTCGCGGTGAGGGCGGTGGCACCGGTGGCCCGTGCGATCCCGAAGTCGATGAGCCGGGGGCCGTCCAGGGCCAGCAGGACATTGCCCGGCTTGACGTCACGGTGCACCAGCCCCGCCGCGTGCACCTCGGTGAGCGCCTCGGCCAGCCGGGCGCCGAGGACACCTACGGTCTCCGCCGCCAGCGGCCCGTGCGACGTGACGGCCTCCGCCAGTGCGGGTCCGGGCACGAAGGCCGTGGCCAGCCACGGTTCGCGTGCCTCGGCGGCCGACGCGACGACCGGCACCACCCAGCGCCCGGTGAGCCGCCCCGCCGCCTCCGCCTCGCGCCGGAAGCGGACGCGGAAGCCGTGGTCGGCGGCGTACTCGGCGCGGATCACCTTCAGCGCGACCAGCGCGCCACCCGGCGAACGCGCCAGATACACCACGCCCATGCCGCCCGCGCCGAGCCTGCCGAGCAGCCGGTAGCCGCCGACGGCGGGCGGGTCGGCCGTCTTCAGTGGCCGGAACGGCCCGTTCCCGGGCATGCGTTACGCGCCGGTGGGGGCAGGGCCGAGGAAGCGGAACGCCCCGTCCTTGACCTCGTAGAGGAACACGCCCCGACCGGCGAAGGTGCCCTCCTTCGGATCGAACGCGAACGTCTTCGTGATCCCCTCGTACGTGCTCTCGCGCAGCAGACCCACCAACTCGGCCCGCTTCGGCGGAGTCCGCACGCCCCGCACGCTTTTCGCGCCCTTCACCAGTTCCCGGACGACGAGGTTGACGGCGTCGTACGCCTCGGCCGCGTAGTACGGCGGGGCGGTGCCGAAGCGCGCGCGGAAGGCGGCGCTGAAGTCCGCCGCCTTCGGGGTGTCGGCGGCGGAGACGAAGGAGGAGGTCAGCAGCCAGCCCTCGGCCGCGTCGCCCGCCAGCTCCAGGAACTCGGGAGTGAGCACGGCCTGCGGCGCGAGTCTGGGCCCGTCGAAGCCGGCCGCCGTCAATTCCCGCGCCACCTTCGCCGCGCCCGGCGCGTACCCGGCGTAGACGAAGGAGCCCGTACCGGCCTTCAGGATGTCGGTGACGACGGGCTTCAGGTCCTCGACGTTCGCCGGGATCACGCGCGGGTAGGCCGGCGTGCCGGAGTCGCGCAACAGGAGGGAGGTGATGGTGGCGGACTCCCAGGCGTACGTCTGCGCCGTACGGTCCTGAAGCAGTCCGGGCCGCCCCATCTCCTTGTCCTTCGCGGCCAGTTGGGCGAGGTGGACGGCGATCGGGATGGACAGCGCGGCGTCGCCCGGCCGGCAGTGCACGAGCGACCGGGGCTTCCCTGACGTCATCATCATGCCGCCGGCCGAGAGGGTCAGCAGCGGCAGCAGGCTCTCGTCGTACGCGCCGACGACCTGCTCCGCCGTCACGTCGGTGGTGGGGCCGAGCACGGCCAGTACGTCGGGGTCCTCGATCAGCTTCTTGGCTGCGGCGGGGGCCCGTTGGGCGCTGCCGCCGTCGTCGGCGGTCTTCAGCGCGAGCGCGAAGGGTCTGCCCTGGCCGGGATCGCTGTCCTTGCCGGGCTTTCGGGCGTTGTACTGCTCGATCGCCAGCCGCGCGCCCTGCTCCTGCGCCCGGCCGGCCGCCTTGCCCGCGCCCGAGAGGTCCGCCTGGATGCCGATGGTCCAGCGCGGGCCGGAGTCCTCGTCCGTACGGGAGTCGTCGTCCCGCAGGACGGCCCAGGCCCCGCCGCCGCCCGCGACGGCGACGAGCGCGGCGCCGGAGAGCACCAACAGGCGTCGGCGGGAGGGTGGTTGACGCTCCTCACGGCCGGCCGTCTCCGGCTCTTGGTCCGGCTCCTGGTCCCGCTCCTGGCCCGGCTCGCCGGTGTCCGGGGTCGTCCCGTCCGCGACCGTCGGCTCGATGTCGGGCAGCGCCAGCATCTCCGCCGCGCGGTCGGCGATGCCCCGTACGACGTCCTCGGGCAGCCAGTCGGCCGGATCGCCGGCCAGGGCGCCGACGGGCCCCGCGCCCTCGACAAGCCGCGCGCCGATCCGCTCGGCGGTGGGCCGGTCCGCCGGGTCCTTCGCCAGGCAGGAGAGCAGGAGTTGGCGCAGCCCGGGGTCGCCGTCCCCCCACGCTCCCCCGATGTCCGGCTCGTCGTGCACCGTGCGGTAGAGCAGCACGTCCGCCGTACCGCCGCCGAACGGGGGCCGACCCGTCAGCGCGTACGCCAGCAGACAGCCCAGCGAGAACACGTCGCTCGCGGGCCCCACCTCCGCGCCCCGCGCCTCGGCCTGCTCGGGCGCGAGGAAGCCGGGCGTGCCGACGACCAGGCCGGGTGAGGTGAGCGCGGTCTCGTCGGTGGCGCGCGCGATGCCGAAGTCGATCAGGCGCGGACCGTCCACGGCGAGCAGGACATTGCCCGGCTTGACGTCACGGTGCACCAGTCCCGCGCCGTGGACCGCGCCCAGTGCCCCGGCGAGCATCCTGGCGAGGGCCCGCACACTGCGCACGGGAAGCGGTCCGTGCGCGGTGACCGCCTCGCCCAGCGACGGGCCGGGCACGAACGCGGTGGCCAGCCAGGGCTCCGCCGCGGCCGTCGCCGCGCCGGTGACCGGCACCGCCCACGGGCTGGACACCCGGCGGGCCAGGTCGACCTCGCGGCGGAAGCGGGCGCGGAAGCCGGGGTCGTCCGCGTACTCGGCCTGGATGACCTTGACGGCGGCCAGCGCCCCCGTCTCCGTACGGCCCAGATAGACCACACCCATGCCACCGGCGCCGAGGCGGGCCAGCAACCGGTGGCCGCCGATCGACGCGGGGTCGGTGGGCAGCAGGGGCTCGCTCATTCCGAAGCCTCCAGTTCGGCCTGGACGTCGACGAGCATGGCGCCCGTTCCCTCGAAGACGGCGGTGTCGATCTCGTCCCGCGTCCGGCCCTCGGAGCCCTTGCCGACCACCGAGACCGTGATCCGGCTGAGGCGGTTCTGGCCCCATACGTAGTAGTGCGGGCCGCCGAGTTCGTCGCTGCGGTACTCGCCGTGCTCGGAGATCACGTCGTCGCTGGAGAGATTCCCGGCACCGAGCGGCAGACCCGCCGACAGCAGTCCGGTGATCCGCTCGTCGTTGCTGAGCCGCTGCTCGGGGCAGCGCAGCGCCTCTTCGAGCGTGCGGGCCATCTCCCACTCCGCGTCGGCGGCTTCGCGGTGCACGACGACGGTGGCGGCCATCCGGATCGGGCCCTTGCCGCCCTTCGCGGGCAGTTCGCTGTAGCGGGTGAAGCTGGTCAGTACGGAGGGCGGCAGCGGCTCGCGCTGCCAGACACAGTCCCCGTCGAGGACGGCCAGGGAGTCGGGGTCGCTCTCGTACGGGCTCCGCTTGACGTAACCGCTCCCCCAACGGCCGGGCTCGGCTGCGACCTCGCGGGCCAGCCGCAGGGCCTGGGCGCGGGTCCGGGGCAGCCGGTTCTCGTCGGGGACCCAGCCCAGCCCGCTGCCGGCCGACGGAGTCTGCGCCGGTCCCCCGTCGCCCCTGGCCTCCGCGCCCGGCCCGGTCGACCCGGCCTTGCTCGACCCGGCCTTGCTCGGCCCGGCCTTGCTCGGCCCGGGCTTCGTCGCGCCGGGCTTCGTCGGGCCGGCTTTCGTCGGGTCCGGGTCGGCGGCGTCACCGCTCCCCGAGCACCCCGCCAGCAGCGCCCCCACCGCGAGAGCGGCGACACCGCCCCGTAACCGCCTGACTCCGTCACTCAACGTGAATTCCCCCGTCCATTTGCGAGCGTATCGAGTGGGACGCACGGGAGCCACGGCCCAGTTCTCGTCAGGAGAGATCTCTCAAGCCCCGACCGCGTGGCCGCTCGGGCCCCGACTCCCCGGCCGCTCAGGCCCCGACCTCGAACGAACGCAGCCACAGCTCCAACGTGAGGACCAGCCACAACTTGCCTCCCTGGCGCGGCAGCAGCGTCCCCTCCCTCCGTAGCCACGACCGGATCGTGTCCTCACGGAACAGGCCACGGGCCCGCGCCGAACTGCCGAGCAGCAGGTCGTGGCCCAGCTCGCGCAGCGGCCCGTCCAGCCACTGCTGGACCGGTACCCGCATTCCGCTCTTGGGCCGGTCCACGATCGTCGGCGGCAGCAGGTCCCGTACCGCCTCCTTGAGGATCCACTTCTCGCTCGTCCCGGCGAGCTTCAGCCGGGGCGGCACCCGGAACGCGTGGTCCACGACCGCGCGGTCGAACAGCGGGGCGCGGCCCTCCAGCCCCTGGGACGCGGTGATGCGCTCCACCTTGGTGAGGATGTGGTGGGCGCCCTTGGTGCGCAGATTGGTGTGGAGCAACTGGTTGAGCAGGCTCGTCATCCGCCCCTGACTCAGATACGGCGCCAGCAGCTCCGTCACGGGCGGCGCGTCCGCCAGTTCTGCCAGCACACCGGGCGTCAGCAGCACCGGCAGGTCGCCGTGGCACTTGCGGTACGAGTCGACGTAGGCCCGCGCCCGCGAGTCCACACCCGCCTCGTCGCGGTGCAGTTCGTGGATGAGCATCGGCAGGTTCTTGGGGCCGCCGAAGACCGGGTCGCCGCCCTCCCCGTTGAGCACCACGCTCATGCCGTCCGCCGCGACCGCCTCGGCGAGCATCAGGTTGGGCACGGTGAGCGGATCGCCGACCGGGCTGTCCAGCAGCGCGACGGTCTCCGGCAGCCGGGCCGCGACCGCCTCGCCGGGCACGGTGAGGACCTGGTGCTCGGTGTGGCAGTGGGCGGCGACCAGCCCGGAGTAGGCGAGTTCGTTCGGGGCGTCGCCGCCGAAGCTGATCGAGTACGACCGGACGGCCTGGTCGTGCAGCTTGGCGGCGAGCGCGGTGACCAGGCTGCTGTCCACACCGCCGGAGAGCAGGACGCCGACCGGTTCGGCCGTCGGCAGCCGCCGCGCCGTGGCGGACTCCAGCAACTCGCGCAGTTCCCGGGCGTGTTCGGCCGCCGGGCGCTCGTCGGTGACCTCGGCCGGCTCCCAGTACGTCTCCTCCACCGACGAGCCGTCCGGCTTCAGCCGTACGCACCGCCCCGGCCGCACCTCGTGGATGCCGCGCAACAGGGTCTCCCTGCCGGGCAGATACGCGAAGGTGAGGAACGACCGGACCGCCGGCAGATGCAGCCCGGTGGCCAGCGCGGGCCAGCGCTGGAGCGCCCGCAGCGAGGTCGAGGCGGCCCACGCGGCCCGGTCGCCCGTACCGGCGCGGGCGTGGAAGAGGGTGCGGGCGCCCATGTGGTCCCGTACGAGGACGAGTTCGTCCCGTTCGGCGATGGCGAGGGCGAACATGCCGTCGGCGGCGGCCAGCCCGGCGGTGCCGAACCTGACGTACGCGCGCAGGAGCAGTTCACCGTCGGAGCAGTCGGCCGGGGCGCCGCCCGTGCCGTCCGCGCCGAGCCGGGAGCGGAGTTCCGGCGCGTTGTGGAGCGTGACCTCGCCGATCGCGTACACGTCGCCCACCCGGTACGGCCCCGACGCCGCGCCGGGCCCGTCGAGCAGGCCGAGCGCATGACGGCCGTCCCGCGTCCGCACGGGACGGCCGCCCATGGCCGCCACCTGCCCGGCCGGGTCGTCGGCGGTCAGACACGCACACCAGCGGGACATCGCATCCCCCTTCTTCTCTTCTTTCTCTTCTTCTCTCTGCTTCTCAACTCCTGCGGCCTGTAGGCCCGTCGGCCCCGAGGGGCCGGCACACCCCCGGCTCAGCCGAAGTCGTCGTCGGTGTCACCGGAGCCGGAACCGTCGCCCCAGTCCCCGTAGCCGCCGTCGCCCCCTCCTCCGCCGCCACCGTCGCCGCCCGACGCGCTCGCCTCGGCCTGCCGGCGCAGTTCCTCCTCCTCTTCCGGGGAGAGGAAGGGGGGCGGCATGGTCAGCGCCGCGCCGACGACGGCGCCGGCGGTCACCGCTCCCAGGACGGTGCCCAGCCGGCCGCCGAACGACGTCCGGTTCACCGTCAGCACCCCGTCGCTCCACAGCGTCCGGCCGTAGCCGGCCTCCCTGCCGTAGAGGGGCCGGCGCCCGTCGGCGTACACGCGTTTGACGATGCGCCGTCCCAGCAGCTCGTCGGTGCCCGAGCCACCGCGCTCGTCCCGCCACCGCACGACGCGGCCGCCCCGAGCACCGTCCACCGCGCTGCGCCACTCCTGGCCGCCGTCCGAGTAGCGCCGGTGGACCGTGTGGTCGGCGAGCAGTTCGTCGGTGTAGGTGATCTCCCGCCTCTGCGGCTGCGGCACTGCGGTTCCTCTCATGCGGTGGGCCAGCTCAGGAAACCTGACCGACGTACCTGACGAAGCTCGGTCAACTGCGAACGCGGCGTGCGTACTTCCCGTACGAGACGGTGCACCGTACGGAGCAGTGACGCCGGGTTCACGGCGGCGACCTCCACGAATCTGCCGCGCCGCAGCCAGTCGCGCTCCCAACGACCGAGCTGGAACGCGAGCCCCTGATCGAGAACGGAACCTGCGCCCGGACCCTGACCGAGCCCCTGCCGGAGCACCTGACCGGGACCGGGATCGAGCCCCTGACCGGGACCGGTGACGGGAAAGGCCGTCGGAACGGCCGCGTACGCCGGGCCACGCCCGTGCACCAGATGCAGCGCCCCCGCCTGCCGGGGCCGCAGCCCCAGCGGGACGACCCGGACCCCGTCCGGTACCTCGACGGACCGGGCGAACCGCGCGGGAAAGGTGAGTCCCCGCGCGCTCGCGTCGTGCAGGAGATAGACGGTCGCCCGCTCCGCCAGCGCCAGCATCCTCAACACCCCCTGATCGAGGGGCAGTTCGGATGATCCGTACACCGGGCACGCCGACTCCATCGGCACCCCGTTGGCCCGCAGCATGGCCGCGATGTCGTCGGACTCGCACACCAGCACTCTCGGCAGCCCGTAGTCGAACAGGTCGGGCTCCGGGGTGTGCCGTCCGGCCGTCTGCCGGGGACTCGGCACTATGGGCGGCAGCAGGCCGTCCACCGGGCCGGGACCGTGGCGCCGCAGCGCGGTCAGGTACGCGTCGTACGTCAGCGCGGGGGCGGAGGTGAAGTGCGCCCGCCGGGGCGCCCGGTGCCACGGCATCAACACCCGGCACACCTCGTAGTACAACTGCCGCTCGGTGAAGCGGAGTCGACCGGGCGCGGCGGCGTTCTCCGCCGCCGTCCGGAGCACGCGGTCGAGGATCGCGTCCTTCATGACGCCGTCGGCCAGGTGAGGAATCCGACCTGCTGCGCCCGGCCCCGGTCCGGGTCGGCCAGCCCCTCCGCCCGGTCCACCGCCCGCGCGACCACGGCCAGCAGCTTCGCAGGCGGTACGGCCGCGAGCGGGGACCACCAGCCACGGGTCAGCCAGTCGGCCTCCTCGGCGGTCAGCGCCGAGGACGACGTACGTATCGCTTCCAGGTCCCCGGGATCCAGCGGCTTCCGCAGCCGTATGGCGTTCTTCTTGTCCATCACCGTGCGCGGCAGCATCCCGGCGACCACCACCCGGCCACCGAGCGCGGCCCTGGCCCTGGACGCGAAGGCGAGCCCCGCCGGGCTGGCGTCATGCAGCACGATCCCCACAACTCCCGCTTCACCGGGCCGGGTCGGGCCGGTGGATATGGTCCGGAGCTGGTCGACCGACTCCATCAGCGCGAGCGAGTGCGTCTTGTGTGCCCGGTTCAGCGTGAGGCAGGCGAGCACGGTGCGGTCGGGGCAGAGGAGGGCCAGCCTCGGTCCCTGCCCGCCGGCACCGGGGATCACCGGGTACTGGGCGTGTCCCTTGTCCGTCAGCCCGGTCGGCGGCCCGCCGTAGACGGCGACCCAGCGGTCGATGACCGTGGACCGGAAGACCTCGGTCGACATCGGCACCTCTACCGTGCCGGTCCGCTTCGCGCGACGGGAACCGCGAGCCGCCAGCAGGAGACCCAGCGTCAGGAACACCACGCCCACCACGACGACGGGGCGCACCACGTCCGGATCGAACCCGGAGCTGCCGCTGATCACCACCATGAGGAAAGCCGTCAGGACGACGAGGAAGGTGGCGATGCATCCGTACGCCACGACCTGGGTGGGTGTGTGGTTGCGCGCGGCGGCGTACCAGAGCTGGGTGGGTGTGTAGCGCAGGCCCTCGCCGTTGCCGAGTTTCTCGATGAGCTTGCGCATCCGGACGTCGTGCAGGCGGAACGTGTTGTCCTTCGGTTCGAGCGCGAAGGTGCGCTTGCAGACCGAGCAGGTCCTGCCCCCTCGCTCCCGGTGGCGAAGGCTCTTCTCACAGTGCGGGCAGATCACAGCGGCCCCCTCCAACTGCCCCGACAAGCGCGTGGTTTCGTTATGTCGACCGGACAGATCCTAGACGACGGAGCTTGATTCACATGTCCAATTCCCATACAAGAATGAAACACGAGGCGAACGCGGAGAACGAGGTCCACGACGTCGCCGAATTCACGGATGCGGCAAGGAATGTCGTCACGCCTGTCCTGCAACTCCCCGAAGACATCGCCCTGGCCGTGGTGAACGCCTTCACGAAGGTGGTGAGAGACGCGAAGAGAAGCGAATCAGCCACTACCCAGAACCAGGATGGGATAACCCGTTTCCAGACTTTCGAGGAGGGTGACGTCTATATGCTCGAAGCGCCCTTCGACGATTTCTTCGCCGATCGCTATCTGATGGATTTCTACAATGTGGAGGAGCGCGGCGTCTGCTCCCGTATGCATCTGCACACCGGTCTGCGATTCGTGCGGATGATGACGGGCCCGGACACGCGGATCCGGGTGAGCAGCCTCTCCCCGTTCGAGATCACCGGCGTCGCCGGGGTGACTCCCTTCTCCTTGCGGTCCTTCGAGGACGAACTGCCCGACACCCCGCCGGGTGTGGAGCGGACCCGCTACAACCTGGTGGTGCCGCCGTGCTCCTTCGTGGACATGCAGATCCCGCGCGGGGTGAGCCACCAGTTCAACGCCGTCGGCGAGCACGCGGTGATCGATTCCGTGCACCCCGAGGAGTCCGTCGAGACATTCCGCGAAAAGATGTCCGGATTCAGGATGATGGCCCAGACGGTATTCCTCGCGGACGAACTCCCCGCGTCGGACACCTGCGCGGATCTCCCCACCTGACAGCGGCTACGCGTCGTCCTCGGACGCCGTGGAGGTGTGGGATGCCGTAGACGTCGTGGACGTCGTGGAGAGCCGACGCAGCCATTCCGTCATCAGGGCCACTTCGGCCGTGCTGAGCCCCGACTCCGCGGACCGCCCCAGCAGGACGTTCAACTGGGCCGCCGCCGCGGGCAGTTGTGTCCTGGTCGCGGCCCGCGTGCCCGTACCGTCCTCCGCCGCCACGTCCGGGGTGAAGACGGTGGCATGCACGGCGTCGCGAACCCGCCGGGAGGTGTCCGTGTCGGTGAAGGTCGCGGGACGGGCGACGAGCATCAGCGCCACCCCGACGTTGGCCGACATGACGACCTGGGCAGCCGCCTCGGGCGCCAGCCGCAACTTGCCGTCCGCCGCGGCCCGCCGCAGATCCCTGGTGAGGATCTCGTGGGACTCCAGCGCCGCCGCCGGGGGCGTGCGCATCGCGGGGGAGTACATCAGCCGGTACAGATTCGGGTTGTCCAGCGCGAACTCCACATGGCTGTCCCAGCCCTTGCGCAGATCCTCTATCGGATCGTCCTCCGGAGCGCGCTGCCGCTTGGTCTCCAGGTACTTGTCGAAGCCGTAGTCCACGACGGCGGACAGCAGCCCCTCCTTGTCCCCGAAGTGCCGGTAGAGCGCCGGGGCACCCACCTGCGCGGCGTCGCACACGGCCCGGGTGGAGACGTCCCCGTTGGGCGACTCGGCGACCAGCCGGGCCGCGACTTCCAGGATCCGCGCGCGTGTGCTCATCGCGGACGACCGTATCAAGGGCCCCGTAGCGCTGTTACGCACGAGGAGCGGCCGGGGCAGCAGGACCAGTGGCCGAATCCGTGGCGGCACGAGGAGCGAGGAGATCGCCCAGGCCGATACGGGTGAGGAACTCGGCCCGTATTCGGTCCGCGACCCGGCTGACCTCTTCCGAGCCGTCGTTCGCGGGGTCCACATGGACCCGGAACGGCCGTCTGCCGTACGGGGCGTCCACCACGGCGACGACGGCGTCGGCGACCTGGGACACGTCTGCGTCGGCCGGCGCGAGGTCGGCCAGGCGCCGCGCGACCTGGTCCATGAGACCGGCGTACCGCTCCTCGTATGCGGGGACGACGTTCTGCTCGGCCGGGTGGCCGCCGGTGATGAAGTGGTTGGTGCCCGAGGTGAAGGAGCCGGGCACCACGATGCTGGTCTCGATGCCGAAGCGGGCCAGCTCGGCCGCGTACGAGACGGCGAGGGAGTCCATGGCGGCCTTCGCGGCGAAGTACGGCGCGAGATAGGGCGGGGTGCCGCCACGGCTGGACGTGGACCCTATCCACAGGACCAACCCGTGCCCCTGGGCGCGCAGATGGGGCAGCACGGCCCTGTTGACGCGCTGGGTGCCGAGCACGTTCGTGTCGTAGACGGCCATCAGCTCCTCCGGCGTGAACGCCTCGGTGGGCCCGGTGACCATGTGCCCCGCGTTGTGCACGATCACGTCGAGCCCGCCGGCCTCGGCCAGCACCGTGGCTGTGGCGGCGTCTGCCGACTCCTGGGACAGCACGTCCAGCTCCACCGTACGGAGGTCCACTCCGTGCTCGGTGGCGTACGCCCGCGCCTCGGCGACCCGGTCGGCGTTACGGCCCGTGGTGTCGCGCATCGCGGCGTAGACGGTGTGCCCCACGCGGGCGAGAGAACGTGCGGCGAGCGCCCCGAAGCCGGACCCGGCGCCCGTGATCACAATGGTTTTCGGGATGTCACCCATGACGGAACTCCACTTCTCGATCGATCGGAAGAATCAACGGAAGGATCAAAGGTTCAGCGGGCGGGGGCGTCAGATGATGCCGCCGTTGGCACGCAGGACCTGGCCGTTGACCCAGCGGGCCGGTCCGGCGAGGAAGGAGACGACCTCGGCGATGTCCTCGGGGCGGCCGAGCCGCTCCAGCGGGGCCTGGGCGGCCAGGTTCGAGATGGTCTCCTCGTCCTTGCCGTCCAGGAACAGGGCGGTGGCGGTCGGTCCGGGCGCCACCGCGTTGACCGTGATGTCCCGTCCGCGCAGCTCCCTCGCCAGGATCAGCGTCATCGCCTCGACCGCGCCCTTGCTGGCCGCGTACGCCGTGTATCCCGGGAAGGCCAGACCCAGCACCGAGCTGGAGAAGTTGATGATCGCCCCGCCGCTCCGCAACCTGCGCGCGGCCTGCTGGTCGACCACGAACGTGCCGCGGATGTTGGTGCGGTGCATACGGTCCAGCGCGTCCAGTTCGGTGTCGACCAGCGGCGTCACCGACATGACACCCGCCGCGTGCACGAGGACGTCCACCCCGCCGAAGGCTTCCTCCGTCGCGTCGAAGAGGGCCGACACCGCGACCTCGTCGGCGACATCGGCGCGGAAGGCCATGGCCGTCCCGCCCGCTTCGGTGATGGCGGCCACCGTCGCCTCCGCCTCGGTCCGATTGCCCGCGTAGTTGACGACGACGGCGTGCCCGTCCGCCGCCAGGCGCTCCGCGCTCTCCCGGCCGATCCCGCGGGACCCGCCGGTGACGATCACTGCTCGACGCGCTGTGCTCGGCTGCTCACTCATGACACTGCTCCCTGGATAGCGGTGTTCGCCTTCCCGACAACAACAACGCTAACATGTTCGAAGTAGCATCGCTACCCCTTTCCGTAACATCGCTACGCGCCCCACGCGTACGACCGCTACGATCACGACCGCTGCGCCGCTCCCCGGGGCCGACGGAGTGATTCGAAAGAAAAGTCCCGCGAGCTGTCGAGAAGCCGTCATCGGCTCCGACGTCCCCTGTGAGAGTTGCCCACGAGGGGTGACAGCACGGCACAGCAAAGGGAGCGACATCATGAAGTACCTGGTGATGGTTCAGGGTTCGCAGGCCGACTACGACGCGATGAACGGCAAGCCGTCCGAGCACAGCGCGGCCTGGAACGAGAAGGACATGCAAGCGATGTTCGCCTTCATGGGAGCGGTCAACGACGACCTCGCCGAGTCCGGTGAGCTGATCGACGCGCAGGGTCTGAGCGCGCCCTCGCAGACGCGCTTCGTCGGCGCGGACAAGGACGGCAAGCCGGTGATCACGGACGGCCCGTACGGTGAGACGAAGGAGCTGCTGGCCGGCTACTGGGTGCTCGACTGCGCGAGCCTGGAGCGGGTCACCGAGATCGCCGCACGCGTCGCGGCCTGCCCCCAGCCCGAGGGCGTCCCGTCCTACCCGGTCGTCATCCGGCCCATCCAGGAGGGCCCGGAGATCGACGCCTGAGACACCGTGCGCGCCCCGCTCCGACGGGGTGTAATACGCGGTGTGAAAGACGGCACGAACGACGGACCGAGTGACGCCACGGACGACGCCACGAACGACGCCGCGCACGAGGGCAGGGGCCGACCGACCGGCCCCACCACGACCGAGGACCTGCTGCGCCTGCACGCGCCGCAGGTCCTCGGCGCGCTCGTCCGCCGGTACGGCCACTTCGACCTCGCCGAGGACGCCGTACAGGAAGCGCTCATCGCCGCCGCCCAGCAGTGGCCGGCCGACGGCCCGCCCGACAACCCCCGCGGCTGGCTGATCCGAACCGCCTCCCGCCGGCTCGTCGACCAGTTCCGCAGCGAAGAGGCGCGGCGCAGACGCGAGGAGAGCGCCGCCGCGCTCACCCCCAGGGACGCCTTCACCGCGCCGCCGCCCGGTGAGAGCCGCGCCCCCTCGGAGGACGACACCCTCACCCTGCTCTTCCTCTGCTGCCACCCCGAACTGCCCGCCGCCGGGCGGACCGCGCTCACCCTGCGCGCCGTCGGCGGTCTGACCACCGCCGAGATCGCCCGCGCGCATCTGGTGCCCGAGGCGACGATGGCGCAGCGCATCAGCAGGGCGAAGCAGAAGGTCAAGGGCGTGCCCTTCCTGCAGCCGGGGCCCGAGGACCGCGACCGCAGGCTCGCCACCGTGCTCCAGGTGCTCTACCTGATCTTCAACGAGGGCTACACGGCCACGTCCGGCAGCGAGTTGCGGCGCGCGGACCTCGCGTACGAGGCGATCCGGCTGACCCGGGCCGTACGGCGGCTGCTGCCGACGGAGGGCGCCGTGACGGGTCTGCTCGCGCTGATGCTCCTCACGGAGGCGCGAAGCGCGGCCCGCACGGGACCGCACGGTGAACTCATCCCGCTGGACGAACAGGACCGCGCCCGCTGGGACCGCGCCGCGATCGACGAAGGTACGGCGCTGGTCGAGGAGGCGCTGTCCCAAGGACCCGCCGGTGCCTACCAGTTGCAGGCCGCGATCGCCGCGCTGCACGACGAGGCGGCGAGCGCCGAGGACACCGACTGGCTCCAGATCGTGGCTCTTTACGACGAGTTGCTACGCCGCGCTCCCGGGCCCGAGCCGATGGCCGAGCTGAGCAGGGCGGTGGCCGTGGCGATGGCGCACGGCCCGGAGGCCGGACTCGCGGAACTCGAAAGTCTGGAGAAGGAGTTGGCCGGGCACCACCGGCTCGACGCGGTGCGGGCCCATCTGCTGGAGAAGGCGGGTGACACCGAAGGCGCCCTGGCCGCATACCAGTTGGCGGCCGAACGGACACTCAGCGTGCCGGAGACCCGCTACTTGATGATGCGGGCGGCCCGCCTCCGCGCCTGACCCGCACCCGCGCCCGCCCCCGTCCCTACTACAGCGCTACAGCGGATCGCCGAGCGGCCCGAACTCCGCGACCAGCGACTTCGCCCAGTGCGCGGCGAAGTCCGGCCGCGTACCGTCCGCGTCCGTGAAGCCGTACTCCTCGTACAGCCCCCATGTGGCCAGCGCCCGCCCCGACTTGGCCATGATGTCCGGGTCGGCGGCCAGCGCGGCGACCGCGCGCCCCAGATACGCCGGGCTCTCGGAGTGGGCGAAGTTCGGGTCCTGGGCCACCGCGTCCCGCCAGGTCTCCTCGGTGACGCCGAAGCCCTCCAGCATCGCCTCGGAGCGCAGAAAGCCGGGCGTGATCGCGACGGCGGCGACGCCGTACGGCTTCAACTCGGCCGCCTGCGCGACCGCGAGGCGGATCACCGAGGACTTCACGAGGTCGTAGAAGAAGGTCCCCCGGTAGCGGGCGGTGTTCCCGTCCGTCACCTCCACGACCAGCCCGCTCCGGCGGGCGACCAGCAGCGGCAGCGCGTAACGGCTGGTGATCACATGCGTGTCGACCGCCTGCCGCAGCAGCCGGAACCCGGCGTCCAGGTCCTGCTCCCACAGCGGGTGCTCCCAGTCGGTCAACGGGTCCCCGCCCCAGACGGAGTTGACGAGGATGTCCAGCCGCCCGTCCTGCTCGGCGGCGATCCGGTCGACCAGGGCGCGTACGTCGTCGGGACTGCTGTGGTCCGTACGGACGGCGATGCCGTGCCCGCCGGCGGCGGTCACCAGATCGGCCGTCCCCTCGACGGTCTCGGGGCGGTCCAGGTCGGAGCGCCCGGCGGAGCTGCTGCGGCCGGTGACGTACACCGTCGCGCCGGCCGCGCCGAGTTCGACCGCGATGCCGCGCCCGCCGCCCCGGGTGCCGCCCGCGACGAGCGCGACCTTGCCGGCCAGCGGGCGGGACGCCTCAGCCGCCTCCTTCATGATTCCTCCTGATCAGCGGGTACGAGCACGCCAACGGGCACATCCGCGGGCAGGTCAACGGGCAGATCCGCGGGCAGTTCCACAGGCCGGACCAGGTGCCGGGCCAGCACCTCGCCGATCTCCTGCCGCATCCGCCGCGCGAGCGTGCCCTCACGGTCGAGTGCCCAGATCAGCCCGGCGCCGCCGGCCATCGCCTGTACGGAACGGGCCAGCGGCCCGACGTCCGTCCCGGCCCTCAGCTCCCCCGCCGCGACGGCGGCGGTCAGCAGTTCCTCGACGGCCCGCCGTTCGGCCCGGTGGACGGTGAGGGCATGCGCGTGGAACTCCGGCTCGCCGAGGTCCAGACAGAGGAACGCCAGATGGTTGGCGTACGTCTCCGGAGTCGTCATCGGCTCCATCGACTCCACCAGCAGCGCCGTCAGCGCGGCGAGCGCGGAACCGTGCGCGCGGCGCAGCCGCTCCGGCGCCGTACGGGCCTCGGCCTCCGCGCTCTCGGCGGCCCGCTCGGCGAACACCAGCAGCAGACCGCGCTTGGACCCGAAGCGCTGCATGAGCGTGCCCGGCACGAGGCCCACCTCGCGGGCCACCGCCGCGAGCGTGAGCCCGGCGGGTCCGACGCGTCCTACGACCTCGCCGGTCGCGCGCAGGATCGCGGCGTCGTCCACGCCACGGGGACGTCCGGCCACGGAGACTCCTCCCTCACTTAATAAATGCACGTTCATTCATTAAATAGGACACCGGCCGGAACAGCAACAGAACACCGCCCCGCCCCGGACCGGAATCCGAGGCGGGGCGGGTAGCGGTAACCGCGTCAGCGGTCACGGCCTCAGCGGTTACGGCGTCAGCGCCTGCGCCGGAAGCCGGATCCGGGTCGCCGAGGTGCCGGGACCCTTGGGGGCCGGGGGAAGCCAGCGGGTGATACCCGCCCGGTCGTGGAGCAGGTCCGACTCCTTGTAACGGTCGCAGCCGGCGTGCCAGACGAGGATGCCGGACAGCCAGTTCTCCAGCTCCTTCACATAGCCGTCGAGGACCGCGCGCGCCTCGACACTCAGGGCGAAGTCGTCGTACAGGACGGGGAGTTCATTGGCCGCGACATGCTGGAACTGGCGCATGCGGCCCTTCATCAGGTCATGGACGATCGCGACGCCCGTCGGGTAGTCGCAGTTGAAGAAGGACTGCACCACCAGTACGCCGTTGTGGATCTCGCCCTCGAACTCGATCTCCTTCTGGTACGAGAAGAGGTCGTTCATCAGGCACGCGTAGTCCTGGGCCGCGTTCTCCAGGGACCTCATCGGGCCGCTGCGGTAAATCTCCGGCGGCACCACCTGGCCGTGGCCGATGCGGGACAGGCTCATCGTCATGTTGGAGCCGAAGGTCTGGCGGCGCATCTCGATGTAGTCGACGGGGTCCGGGATGCGGTTCTGGATCTGGTTGACCAGCTCCCAGACCCAGCTGGCCGTCATCTCCTCGACGGACGCGCGGAAGGCCCGCCGGGCGTCCGCGTCCATCGGGCCCGCCGTACGGATCCACAGGTCGGCCAGTCCGCGCTCCAGCCCGCTGAGCGGTGGCGGGGTGTCCAGCGTCTCGATCGGCATGAAGAGGGACAGCCGTTCGTTGCAGACCTTCGCCGCCGCCAGATTGCGGGTGTTGCCGTACACGACGGGGAAGTAGTCGTCCCCGTACGTCCCCCAGGCCAGCCAGTCCGAGGTCAGGTCGAGCCCCTCGGGGGTGGCGTCGGGGTGGATGCCGGCCGCGCAGAGCGGGAGGTCGATACGGCGGATCCGGTCCTCGTCCCAGACGTCCGAGCCGGGGACGCCCGGCTGGCCCTCCAGGATGCCCATCCGGCCCGCCCACTCCACGACGTGCTCCCGCGACGCCTCCAGATACGGACTGAGCCTCGCCGTGAAAGGCATCTCGAACTCGGGCAGGATCGAGGGCCCCACCCGCTGGTACGGCACATGGCTGTGGCCGCGCACCCTGGCGGGCGCGCCGTTGCCGAGGCTCTTGAGATAGTCCGACGCCGCCGTCCAGCGGCCGACCGGGGTCAGTGAGAACAGCGGCCCCGCCGTCTCCCCCGCCCCGGCGCCCCCGCCCGCCCCCGCACCGTTCATGTACCGGCTGGAGCGCATGTGCCACTCGTGGCCGCCGGACTGCCAGTCCTGGAGGCCCTTCACATACGCCAGGGTCCCCGCCGCCGCGACCGGATCGACGCCCTTCTCCACGAAGAGCGGGCCCAGCTCGGTCAGGGCCGTGTTCTCGAACTGGTGGAGGCGCGACGTCAGCAGGTCGTTGACCGCGTCGGCCGCCTCCTGTGTCGTGCAGCCCAGGAACGTCTCCAGGACCAGCACCCCGTTGCTCAGCTCGCCCTCCTCCTCGATCTCCCGCTGGTACGAGAAGAGGTCGTTGCGCAGATGGACCCCGTCGGAGAAGGAGTCCCGCAGGACCCGCATCGGACGGGACTCGGCGATCTCGGCCGGCACCTCCGCCCCCGCCGCGTACTCGATGAGCCCTGCCGACCAGGGCGCCCCGCCGACCTTGCGGCGCATCTCGATGTACTCGACGGGATTCGCGATCCGCCCGGCGTTGATGTTGGCGAGCTCCCAGAGGGATTCGTTGAGCAGATTCTCCGTGCTCTCGGCGAACCGCGCCCGCCAGTCCAGGGACATCGACGGGACCGTGCGCTCCCAGAGATCGGCGAGACCCGCCTCCACCGGATTGGTCGCCTCGGGGAATCCGTCGGCGAGATCCATCGGCATGAAGGCGGCGAGCCGGTCGAGATACGCCTTGCCGCCCGCACGGTCCTGCGTTCTCTTGAAGATCTCCAGGAAGTGGTCGTCGAAGAAGAAGACCCACACATACCAGTCCGTGACCAGCGACAACTGCGGCCCTGTGCAGTCGGGATGGGTGTACGAGCACAGCAGCGCGTAGTCGTGGGCGTCGAGATCGCTCTGCTCCCAGATTCCCGAGCCCTCCAGCATCCCCATGTCCCGTGCCCACGCCCGGGAGTGCTCCCTGGCCTCCTCCAGACGTGGATTGATACGCGCCGGATAAGGCATGTAGAAATCCGGCAGTTCAAAGGGCTGTGTCACTGATGCGCGGCCTTTCCCGAGGATTCCGGAGGATTCCGGCAGCTGTCCGTGTCCAGCCCTACCCCTCGCCCCGTACCGCCATCCGCGCCACAAAACAGTCATATGAACACACCGTCAGGGCGTGGCCTCCCGGAAATTTTCCGCGGCCCGGTCCACCATCGGCCCATGAGCACGACGATTCGCATCGCACAGCAGCCCGAGGCCGACGAACTCCTCGGCCGCAGCCCGTTGGCCGCGCTGGTCGGCATGCTGCTGGACCAGCAGGTGCCCATGGAGTGGGCCTTCTCGGGGCCGTACACCATCGCCGTACGCATGGGGGGTGACGATCTGGACGCGCACGCGATCGCCGCGTACGACCCCGAGGCGTTCGCCGCGCTGCTCTCGGAGAAGCCCGCCGTGCACCGCTACCCGGGGTCCATGGCCAAGCGCGTGCAGCAGCTGTGCCAGTTCCTGGTCGCGCACTACGACGGCGACGCCTCCGGGGTGTGGCGAGATGCCGCCACCGGCGCCGAACTGTTCAAGCGGCTGACCGAACTCCCCGGCTACGGCAAGCAGAAGTCGCAGATCTTCCTCGCGCTGCTCGGCAAGCAGTACGGCGTACGGCCCGAGGGCTGGCGCGCGGCGGCCGGCGCGTACGGCGACGAGGGGTCGTTCCGCTCGGCGGCGGACATCACGGGGCCCGAGACCCTGGCGAAGGTCCGCGCGCACAAGCAGGAGGCCAAGCGCGCCGCCAAGGCGGCGAAGCCGGCGACACCGGCCAAGTCGGCGAAGTCCGCGGAGAGCTGAACGGGCGCCGACGAGCACGCGGCCGACGAGCATGATTTGTGGCACATCTGTTCCCCTACAACGCCCCAGGTCGCTAACTTTCGGTAGCTCACTTCGCAACGCTCCTGCTCGTCCGCACCCGTTCGCATCGGAAGGACCCCTGTGAACGCAACGTCCCGCAGACTCATGGCAGTCGCAGCCGCCACCGCGCTCGCCGCCCCGCTTCTGCTGTCCGCATCCTCCGCCTCGGCGCACAACCGGCCCGACCCGGCGAGGGACGCGGCGAAGCTCTCCAAGAAGCTCGTCAAAGAGGCGTCCGGCAAGGACGCGTACAAGCATCTGAAGAAGTTCCAGGACATCGCCGACTCCGCGGGCGGCCACCGCGCCGCGGGCTCGCTCGGCCACGACGCCTCCGGCGCGTACGTGTACAGCCTTCTCAAGAAGGCCGGCTACAACGTCTCGTACGACACCTTCGAGTTCACGTACATCGAGACGCAGGCCCAGACGCTCAAGGTCACCGCGCCCACGCCGCGCGACTCCGAGATCACGGCCATGTCGTACACGAAGTCCACGCCCAAGGGCGGGATCGAGGCCGCCCTCGCCGTCGTACCGGTCGACGCGACCACCGGCTGCGAGGCCGGCGACTACGCCGCCGGTGCCTTCACCGGCAAGATCGCGCTCATCCAGCGCGGCGGCTGCGACTTCGCGGTGAAGCAGCAGACGGCGGCCGCCGCGGGCGCGGTCGCCGCGATCGTCTCGAACAACACCGAAGGCGCCCTCAGCGGCACCCTGGGCGACCCGGCGGCGGCCAGGATCCCCACCGGCGGTGTCACCCAGGCCGAGGGCGCGAAGCTCGCCGCCGAGGCGGCAGCGGGCCCCGTGACGGTCTCCCTGGACATCCGTCAGCTCCAGCAGAAGCGCACCACGCGCAACGTCATCGCCGAGACCAAGGGCGGCAACGCGGCCAACACCGTGATGCTCGGCTCCCACCTGGACTCCGTCACCGCGGGCGCGGGCATCAACGACAACGCGTCGGGCTCCGCCGGTCTGCTCGAAGTCGCCCTGGATCTCGCCAAGTCGCGCGAGAAGCCCGCCAACAAGGTGCGCTTCGCCTGGTGGTCGGCCGAGGAGCTGGGACTGCTCGGCGCCGAGGACTACGTGCAGGGCCTCAGCCCCGAGCAGGCCGAACAGATCAAGCTCTACCTGAACTTCGACATGATCGCCTCGCCGAACTTCGGCCAGTTCGTATACGACGGCGACGACTCGGACGGCGAGGGCGCCGGCGCGGGACCGGAGGGCTCGGCGCAGTTGGAGAAGGGCATCACCGACTTCCTCGACAGCAAGGACTACCCGCACGAGGGCACGGACTTCTCCGGCCGCTCCGACTACGGGCCGTTCATCGAGGTCGGCATCCCCTCCGGGGGAACCTTCACCGGCGCCGAGGGCATAAAGACCGCGGACCAGGCGGCGAAGTTCGGCGGCGAGGCCGGGGTCGCGTACGACCCCTGCTACCACGCGGCCTGTGACGACCTCGACAACATCAACAAGGAGGCGTTCGACGTCAACATCGACGTCATCGCCGACGCCGTGGGCCACTACGCCCACGACCTGAGCCCGCTCACCGCGACAGCCGAGGCGGATGCCTCCGCCAAGCTCAAGCGCGGCGCGGCCGACGGCGACACCGGTGTCGGTGCGTCGAACGCCCACGAGCACGAGTCCCGGGCCTGACCGACCGACGGCCTGACGGCCCGACCGACTGACAGGCACTCATCGCGGGCGCCGGGGGAGCGAGTTCCCTCGGCGCCCGTCGTGCGTCGCGGCTTCGTGGCTTCGTGGAGCCTCCCCAGGAGGCGATCAGGAGCCGATCGGGAAGCGATTTGGACGGCGACGTCACCGGACGGGATGGTTCCACTCATACGTCGCTCATACTTTGAACCATATGCATCCTTTTGCACCACCGCGCCATGGCTGCGCCCGGAGGCGCTCGCCCGGTAGGCTTTCCGTGTGATCTTCAAGCGCATCGGTAACGGGCGGCCGTATCCCGACCACGGCCGGGAAAGCACCCGGCAGTGGGCGGACGTAGCGCCGCGCCCGGTCCGCCTCGATCAGCTCGTCACCACCAAGGGCCAACTGGATCTGGAGACGCTGCTCGCCGAGGACTCGACCTTCTACGGAGACCTCTTCGCGCACGTCGTGAAGTGGCAGGGCGACCTCTATCTGGAGGACGGACTGCACCGCGCCGTCCGCGCGGCACTCCAGCAGCGGCAGGTACTGCATGCGCGCGTGCTCGAACTGGATCTGGGCTGACCCGACCACCGGAACCGCCCGAGTCGTCCGAGTCGTCCGAACCGCCTGAACGCGCGCCGAACGGTCTGACGAGCACTCAACCTGCTCGGGACTGAGCCTTTCGGGGCCATTCCGGCCTCTACGGGCCCAACCTATTGATCATTTAGTAGGAATCACTACCGCCGCGCACTACGCTGCGGCCATGAGCATGCTCACCCCCCCAGGTATGGGCGGCAAATATCGCATTACGGGTGCCAAGTACCCCCGCATGCGCCGCCCCCGTCACCGCCGCAGGATCGTGCTCGCGGCCATCGCCGCCGTCGTCGCCCTCGGCCTCGTCGGCTGGGGGACCGTACAGCTCGTCGACGTGTTCACGGCGGACGACGGTACGAAGACGAAGACCACGACCGCCTCGGACCGGAACCGCAAGCCCGGCTGCAAGCCGTCCCAGTCGGCCGTGGCCGCCAAGACGCTCCCCAAGCCGGCCCAGATCAAGGTCAACGTCTACAACGCGACGCCGCGCGCGGGACTCGCCAAGACCACCGCCGACGAGCTGAAGAAGCGCGGCTTCGTCATCGGCAAGGTCGGCAACGCGCCGGCGGCGTTCGACAAGAAGATCCCCGGCACGGGAATACTGCTCGGCGCCCCGGCCGCCGCGGACGGGTCCTTCACGGTGCTCGGCGCCCAGCTGAAGGGCGCGAAGCCCCAGCACGACGCCCGGCAGACCAAGGACGTGGATCTGCTGCTCGGCACGGCCTTCAAGACCCTGAACGTGCGGAAGGACGCCGACCGGACCCTGGCCACCCTGACCAGGCCCGCGACCGGCGGCCCCTGCTGAACCGCACCGGAGACTGAGGGCTAGTCGACCGTCCCGTACAGGCGGTCACCCGCGTCGCCCAGGCCCGGAACGATGTAGCCGCGGTCGTTCAGCCGCTCGTCGACCGCCGCCGTGACGACCGTGACCGGCGTGCCCGCCAGCTCGCGCTCCATCACCTCGACGCCCTCGGGCGCCGCGAGGAGCACCACGGCCGTCACGTCGTCCGCGCCGCGCTTGATCAGCTCACGGATCGCCGCGACCAGCGTGCCGCCGGTGGCCAGCATCGGGTCCAGGACGTACACCTGCCGCCCCGAGAGGTCCTCGGGCATCCGGCTCGCGTACGTGGACGCCTGAAGCGTCTCCTCGTTACGGATCATCCCGAGGAAACCGACCTCGGCGGTCGGCAGCAGCCGCACCATGCCGTCGAGCATGCCGAGGCCGGCCCGGAGGATCGGCACCACGAGAGGCCGCGGGTAGGACAGCTTCACACCCGTGGTCGCCGTCACCGGAGTCTCGATGTCGACCTGCTCGGTGCGCACGTCCCTGGTGGCCTCGTACGCGAGCAGCGTGACCAGCTCGTCGGCGAGGCGTCGGAAGGTAGGGGAGTCGGTGCGCTTGTCGCGCAGCGTGGTGAGTTTGTGCGCGACCAACGGGTGGTCGACGACATGAATCCGCATGCCTCCACAGTAACCGCGGCCCGGCGGGCGGCCCCCGCTGGCATCAATCCCCCGCTCGCAGGGAAGGTGATGGGGCACGCCTACAGGGGTGACAGTCAACCGAGTCGTGGGGTGGTGAGGCGGCGATGCCGGACCGGCAGCGGCGGAATCCGCAGGAGCGCGACGGCGACCGGCGGGCCGCCCGCGAGCCGGACGCCACGCCCGGCACCCAGCCCGACGCCCCGTCCGACACCTCGCCCGACAGCGCCTCCGATGCCGTGTCCGACACCGCCTCCGACGGGAGCGACGCGGCCCGCCGGCGGCGCCGTGCGCAGTTCCTGCGGGAGTTGAACGAGGCCAAGGCCCTGCGCGAGCGGGTGAAACCTCGGCAGGCCCGCGCGGCCAGGATGCGCCAGCAGATGCGGATGCGGACCTTCCGCTGGTAGCCGCGCGGGGGCCGCCCGGCGGCCCTCCGACCGTCGCGGGAAGGCCACTTGGGCATCGGCCGACGCCCGCCCCACGGCCCTCCCGCACCCCCGCCGCACGCCGTCCCCGGCGCCCGGCCACCCCGGTCCAAAAAAATGCCTGCACGACGCAACGGCGGAAGACCTCTCGCAATCGCCGGGTTTCTGCCACGATTCCGAGTAGTGGGCGGGGCAGAGCGCAGCGCACCGCCGAATCGTCACCTCTGACCAGTGGGAGAGTCACGGTGTACTTCGCCGCACTGCTCGCGCGCACCGAAGACGGGTGGGAAGCGAGCGACACAGAGCTCGACGACGTGGAGACCTTGTCGGATCTGACCGATCTGGCCCGCGAAGCCTCGGTGGACGAGGACACGGTGCTCGTCTTCATCGAGCAGGAGGACGCCTGGTTCGGCGTGCTCCGCGTGGAGGGCGAGGAGGATCCTCGCATCTACGTCTCCGACGCGGCCATGGCCGCACGCTCCTCTTACGGGGAGATCCTCACGGACGAATTGCTCGGCGGGGACGATGACGACCTCGCCGACGCCTTGGACACGCTGGACCTCGACGGTACCGAGGACGGCGAGACTGAAGAGCAGGAGGACACGGAGCACTCGGACGGGGGCACCGGCCCCGCCGACGCGGCCGGACCCGGAACGGTACCGGCGGGACCGGCGGGCGACCGCGCGATCCTCGCCGACCTGGGCCTCTCGGAGGCGGAGTTGCTGGCGCTGGAGACGGACGCCATGTCCGAGATCGCGGACGCGCTCGGCGCCTCCGAGGTGCTGGAGACCGCGCGCTAGTGACGGAGCACGACCCGCTGCGTGAGCCGTGGCGGGCGCCGATGCGCCTCGCCCTGGAACAGGCCGCACGCACGGCACCGGCCGGCGATGTGCCGGTCGGCGCCGTGGTGCTGTCCCCGGACGGCTCGGTCCTCGCCACCGGCCACAACGAACGCGAGCTGACGGGCGACCCCACCGCGCACGCGGAGGTCCTGGCGCTCCGCCGCGCGGCGGCGAAGCTCGGCGCCTGGCGGCTGACCGGCTGCACGCTCGTGGTGACCCTGGAGCCGTGCACGATGTGCGCGGGCGCGCTCGTACAGTCGCGGGTGGCCCGCGTCGTGTACGGGGCGCTCGACGAGAAGGCGGGCGCGGCGGGCTCGCTCTGGGACGTCGTACGGGACCGCCGCCTCAACCACCGCCCGGAAGTGATCCAGGGGGTGCTCGCCGACGAGTGCTCCGAGCTGCTCACGGCCTTCTTCCGGGACCGCCGCATTATCGATTTCTGAGCATGGGCCACCTTGGGCTAAGCTCTCTCTCGGTAGCGTGTCCGAGCGGCCGAAGGAGCTCGCCTCGAAAGCGAGTGTGGCGTAACCCGTCACCGTGGGTTCAAATCCCACCGCTACCGCCAGTACGAGACGAAGGGCCCGGTTCAATGAACCGGGCCCTTCGCGTTGCCGCGGGCACCGCGCGGTGGTCAGCGAAGGCGGGTGATGACCTTCGCGAAGTCCGTCAGGTGCGGTTCGAGTACGGAGAAGTAGGTCAGGCCGTACGTCTCCCGGTAGCGGTGCAGCGTCTCGGCGATCTCGTCGGGCGAGCCCGCCAGCACGTTGGGGAGCCGGCGGATCTGGTCCTCGGTCAGGTCCGGGGCCAGGCGGCGGGCGGCTGTCAGGTCCGGGGCGCCGGCGGACGGGCCGGTGAGGGCCACCGTGGAGACGAACAGGTTCAGCTCCAGGTGCCCGAAGCGGGCGCCCGCCTCGGCGCGGACGTGGTCGACGCGCTCGGCCAGGACCTGCTGCGGGTCCCCGCCCGGCGGTGTCCTGAGCGACATGACCGGGAAGCCGACGATGTCCGCCTCGCGGGCGGCCAGCCGCAGCACGCGGTCGCCGATACCGGCCACCAGCAGCGGTGGGGCGGGGCTCTGGCGGACCGCGGGCACCTGGTCCGGGGTGGCGAAGAGCCGGTGCAGTTCGGCGACGGTGTGCGCCAGGTGGTCGACGCGTTCCGCGGGGGCGGGGTACGGCAGCTCCGCCGTACGGAACTCGGCCTCCGCGTAGCCCGCGCCGAGGCCGACCTCCAGGCGGCCGTCGGTGAGCTGGTCGGTGTCGGCGATGTCCCTGGCCAGCAGCGCGGGCCGGTAGAAGCCGGCGTTGAGGACGAGGGTGCCGAGGCGCAGGGTGGTGGTCGCGTCGGCGGCGGACACCAGTGCGGGGAACGGGGCGGGCATCCCCATGTGGTCGGGGACCTGGAGCACGTCGTAGCCGAGGTCCTCGGCCTGTCGGGCCTTGGCCTGCCAGGCCGAGCGCGATCCGGTGGCCAGCATGCTGACGCCGAAACGGAAGGGGCGGGTGGGCATAAGGCTTCCTGGCTTCCTTTCGATGGGACCGATGTCCCGGGAAGCTCCCTTTGTGGAGCTTTTGGAGCTTCTGCCCATAATAGTCACCCACGCGACAGGGCCCGGCCTCCTTGGGAGGAGGCCGGGCCCCGCTGTCCTGCTCGTCTACTCCCCTACGGGAAGTTCACGATGTTCGACGGGATCGTCGACGTACCCGACGTCGGCGCTCCGGTGCTGTTGATCACGTGGTTGTACTGGCCCATGCCGCCGAGTGAGACGACCAGGATGTTGTGGAACTTCACCCCTGGCTTCACCGGTGCCTGGAATCCGTGCTCCTGACGGATGTTCGGGTCCGAGGTGTAGTTGCAGTAGCTGCCCATCGCCCAGCCCTCATGGGTGACGACCGAGTCGTCCACCTTGTAGCCGGCGTAGCCCTGGATGCCGCCGTTCTGGATGGCGGCCTGGTTCGGGGCGTCGTACGCCTTCTCGTTCTGGAAGAAGATCGTCCGGCCGCGTTCTCCGCTCCATCGCACGTCGTACTTGTTGAAGTGCTCGACGAACAGACCGGTCGCCAGGACGTCGTCGCCGTTCACCTGGAGTCCGTAGTCGGCGCGGTTGGTCTCCCAGCCCACGCCCTCGCCGTGGTCGGCCCGCCAGATCCAGGTGTGGTCGATGATCGTGTCGTCGCTGTTGATGACCATGCTGGTGGTGGCCTTGCCCGCGCCCGCGCCGCCGATGCGGATGAAGACGTCCTGGACGGTCGTCGGGTTGGCGGAGTGGTCGGCCGACGCGTTCTGGGGGCCGACCTCCAGCAGCGTCGGGGAGTTGACCGGTCCGGCGTCGATCAGGAAGCCGGCCAGCTTCACGCCGTCCACGTCGGCGACCTTCATCGCCGTCACCCCGTTGTCCGGGATGATCGTGGCGTAGCCGAGGCCGAGGACCACGGTGTTCGCCCGGTTGACGTTGATGGTCTGGTCGACGTGGTAGATGCCCGGGGTGAAGAGCAGGTGCAGGCCCTGGGCGAGCGCCGCGTTGATCGTGGCCGCCGAGGCGCCCGGCTTCACCACGTAGAACTGGTCGAGCGGCAGGGACTCGCCCTGCGGGGTGCCGTTCCAGGAGACGCCGCGCGCGTTGGTGCGCTTGGCCGGGACGAAGACCTTGTACGTGTTGCCGTCCAGGTAGAGGAACGGCTTCTCGCGGGAGGTCGGGGTGTTGTTCAGCGTCGTGTACGGCGGGTTCGGGAAGGACTGCGCGGGCGCGCCCTCGACCCCGGAGAAGGCCATGTTCCAGACGCCGTTGCCCCAGCCGCCGATGGCGCTGTCGCGGGTGTACCACTGCTGCTGGGAGTAGGGCGTGATCTGGCCGTCGATCTTGCTGTCGGCGATGTAGCCGCCGCTGGCCCAGCCGTAGCTGGCCGGCGCCAGGTTGAGCCCGCCCTTGACGTGCATACGGCGGAACGGGGCCGCCTGCGCGACCGCCCAGCGGTTGCTGCCACTGACGGGGGTGACGGCGAGGTTCTCGGCGGAGCGCCAGAAGTTCTGGGTCGCGTTGCCGTTGAACCAGCCGGCGTCGACGGTGATGTCACCGTTGATGTTCGTGTCGTCGGGCTTCAGGCCGAGACCGGAGATCGAGGTGTAGAAGCCGAGTTGGGCGTTGAGGTTGTTGTACGTGCCCGGCTTGAAGAGGAGTTGGTAGCGGCCCGTGCCGAACTGGGCCGACTCCTGCTGCCGGAAGATCGTGTCGAGCGTGCCCTGGATGTTGGGCGTCGAGGGGTCGAAGACCTTGACGTTGGGGCCGAGGTCACCGCCGCCCTGGATCGGGCCGCCGGGACCGGTGCCGCTCTCGCCGTACACCTGGAACTCCCAGAGGGAGTAGCCGTACTGGGTGGCGCGGGTGGTGCCGGTCAGCTTCACGTAGCGGGCGGTGCCGGAGACGTTCAGCGTCTCGTTGCCGCCGGGGCCCGTGGTGGTGGAGTACGCGCTCGTCCAACTGGTGCCGTTCGTGGACAGCTCGATCTTGTACGCCTTGGCGTACGCGGCCTCCCAGCGCAGTACGACCTGGCTGACCGCGACCGAGGAGCCGAGGTCGATCTGGATCCACTGCGGGTCGGCGGCGGCGCTCGACCAGCGGGTGCCGTTGTCACCGTCGACGGCGGCGCCGGCGGGGGTGCCGCCGTTCTCCGTGCTCGAGACCGTCACCGGCTTGCCCTGGGAGAGCAGGGTCGGTGCGGCGCTCGCGGCGGTGGTGGTGGGGATGAGCATCAGCAGGGAGGCGACCAGGGTCGCGGCGATGGACGCGGCTATGCCGCGGCGGCGCACCGACGCGGGTCTCCGGAACACCGGAAGAACGGACAGCGGAGCGTGCATGGGCAGGTCTCCTGAAGTCTCGGACGACGAGGGGGAGTTCGGGACGCGCAGCGGAGAGATCCGGCGGAAAGCCGGAGAGCGCTCTCTCGTTACGGCAGATGGTTCTCCCGTGTTTCGTACACGTCAAGAGTTGTGCACGCACCGGCCCTCATCGGATGCCGTCCGATCAACAACTAACCGACTCTGCGGGGCTTTTGCTCCGGTTCGCGCTGTGTCTTGCGGAGTGTGCGTTCAGATCCTGACGGCTCGGGCCGGGCGGTCGTCGCGTACGACGTTGCGCTCCGACGGCGGCGACCGGGCGACGACCGGGCCGCGAGACGACATGACCAGAAGCGGTCACAAGGGCGATCGAAATCGGCCCCCGAACGGGCCCATTCGTACGGTTAGACTCACGCGATCACACCGGGGACAGCAGGGGAGGCAGCGCCGATGGCGCAAACAAAGAAGATCGTGCTCTATGTGCTGGCCGTCTTCGTGCTGTACACGATCATCACCTCGCCCAAAAAGGCGGCGGACCTCGTCGAGGTGGGCTTCGAGGGCATATCGAGCGCCGCCGAGGGTGTCGGCGAGTTCATGACCGAGCTCGTACAGTAGCCGCGGACAGCGGCCGCGGCCGACGACGCCGCACACCGGCGTCCCGTACCGCCGTGACAGCCGTGACCGCGCCGCACACCAAGCCCGCCTCCGCCGCACCTGGGAGAAGCCCGTGATCCGCCACCTGGTCCTCTTCAAGCTCGACGAGGGCGTCTCGCGCGACGAGCCCCGGGTCGTCGCCGGCGCGCGGGCCTTCACCGAGCTGGGCGGCAAGATCCCGGAGCTGGAGTTCTGGGAGTGCGCGTGGAACATCAGCGACCGGCCGATCGCCTACGACTTCGCCATCAACGCGGCGGTCGCCGACGCGGACGCGCTGACCCGGTATCTGGAGCACCCCGACCATCAGGCGGGCGTCGGCCTGTGGCGCGAATTCGCCACCTGGGTGATCGCCGACTACGAGTTCTGATCGGTTCCGACCGGCTCCCGTCGTCACTTCCGACCGGGTATTCCCACCCTTGGTCCTCCTGGCCCCATGCCTCACCGGCATGGGGCTTTTCGAGTTTGAACAGCTGATTCCTCGTCAACACGGAGTTTTCTGGTGCTTGCACACAGTGGGCATGTCTTGTGATGCTATGACCGCTTTTGACGGATGAGTTGACCGTAGTTGACCGCAAAGGGGTGGCGTGACCGTGCCGGCCAGTACAACGCCTCAAATGCCGCCCCAGATCGAACCCCGAGCTGAGGCCCCCCTCGTCGAGACCCCGAGCGAGACCGAACCCCGGCCGTCGACACCGGGGACCCGCGGCGCCGACACCAGGGCGCTGACACAGCTGCTCTTCGCGCAGATCAAGGATCTGGAGCGCGGCAGCCCCGAGCACACCCGGCTGCGCAGCGCGCTGATCGAGGCGAACCTGCCGCTCGTGCGGTACGCGGCGGCCCGCTTCCGCAGCCGTAACGAGCCGATGGAGGACGTCGTCCAGGTCGGCACGATCGGGCTGATCAACGCGATCGACCGGTTCGACCCGGACCGCGGTGTGCAGTTCCCGACCTTCGCGATGCCGACCGTCGTCGGCGAGATCAAACGGTACTTCCGCGACAACGTGCGCACCGTCCACGTACCGCGCCGGCTGCACGAGCTGTGGGTCCAGGTCACGGGCGCCACCGAGGATCTGACGACGGCTCACGGCCGCTCCCCCACCACCGCCGAGATCGCCACCCGGCTGAAGATCTCCGAGGAGGAGGTCCTCGCCTGCATCGAGGCGGGCCGCTCGTACCACGCGACGTCGCTGGAGGCGGCCCAGGAGGGCGACGGGCTGCCGGGCCTGCTCGACCGGCTCGGCTACGAGGACCCGGCGCTGGCCGGCGTCGAGCACCGCGATCTGGTCCGGCATCTGCTCGTCCAACTGCCCGAGCGGGAACAGCGCATCCTGATGCTGCGCTACTACAACAACCTGACGCAGTCGCAGATCAGCCAGGAACTCGGCGTCTCGCAGATGCATGTGTCACGGCTTCTGGCGCGAAGCTTCGCGCGTTTGCGATCCGCAAACAGGATCGAGGCGTAGCTCTTCCGGGTAGTAACCCCGCAGCGCCTCCACCGGCAGCAAATTCGCATACCCCCTTATTCCGGTGCAGATATGTCGACTTGGCGCTACAGCGTGTTGACGACATGTGACATTCTGCTGGAACCGCGTTTGCCGCAGTCCCACCGCCGGTATTCAGGTGGAGGCTGCGTTCCTTCGACGGGAGCGGCCACCGCGACCGTCAGCGACCTCAAGGGGGTGGCATGTCCGTAGAACAGGGCAGCTCGAAGGTGCTCACGCTCAACAAGAGCGACCAGGCACCGCCGGCACCGGACGCACCGGATGCTCTCGACCGTGTGGCCGAACCACCGCGCGTGTCCCAGCCGGAAGCCATCGACACCCGCACTCTGTCCCGCTCCCTGTTCCTGCGGCTCGCCGTGCTCGCCCAGGACAGCCCGGAGCGCACCTACGTACGTGACACCCTCATCGAGCTGAATCTGCCACTGGTGCGTTACGCGGCGGCCCGGTTCCGCAGCCGTAACGAGCCGATGGAGGACATCGTCCAGGTCGGCACGATCGGCCTCATCAAGGCGATCGACCGGTTCGACTGCGAACGGGGCGTGGAATTCCCCACGTTCGCGATGCCGACCGTCGTCGGCGAGATCAAGCGCTTCTTCCGCGACACGTCGTGGTCCGTGCGCGTGCCCCGCCGGCTCCAGGAGCTGCGCCTGGCGCTCACGAAGGCCAGCGACGAGCTGGCGCAGAAGCTCGACCGCTCGCCGACCGTCCCCGAACTCGCCCTGGTGCTGGGGGTGTCGGAGGAGGACGTGGTCGACGGCCTCGCGGTCGGGAACGCGTACACGGCCTCCTCGCTGGACTCCCCGTCACCCGAGGACGACGGCGGCGAGGGCTCGCTGGCGGACCGTCTGGGGTACGAGGACACGGCCCTGGAGGGGGTGGAGTACCGCGAGTCGCTGAAGCCGCTGCTGGCCAAACTCCCGCCCCGCGAACGGCAGATCATCATGCTGCGCTTCTTCGCAAACATGACGCAGTCCCAGATCGGCGAGGAGGTCGGCATCTCGCAGATGCACGTCTCCCGCCTGTTGACCCGCACGCTCGCGCAGCTGCGGGAAGGGCTGATCGCGGACTGAGAGAGGGCGTCACCGTGAGCGCGACCCCCGGTCGGGGTTGTCGACGCAGCGGTGGCGCCCCGCATGGAGCGGGGCGCCACCGTCACACGTGAAGGCCCGCCGTCAGGCGTGCGGGCCCGCTGTCAGCCGAGCGCGAGCCAGGCGACCGCGCCCAGGACCACGATCACGGCCACGACGCCGACGATCAGTCCCGTCTTCGATCCGCTCTTCTGTGGCGCCTGCCGACGCGTCGGCTCACCCTCGTCGACGAAGGCGCGGAACATCTGGGTGTTGCCCGCGGGGTCGGGATTTCCCTCGGGGCCCTGCGGGGCATGGGGGTTGTGTGCCATGAGCCAGGACCCTAGCGAACGACGCACCGCCACCCAACCCCCGGGGCCGCTCCAAGCCCGACTCCGGCCTCTCGGTGCCCTCCCGTCACGTGTTCGCCATTGACCTCGCACATGCGAAGCCTTTTGGGTTCCTTTACTCCTGATGCCCACTTTTAGTTTGCCTTCAGCAACCAACTGCTTCTATGGTTGCCCTAAGCAACAACATAAGTGTGACAGGTGCGCGAGGGGTCCTCGGAGGGGTCATGGCCGCCAAGAGTCAGTACGCGGAACTGGCCCGCCAGCTCAGCGCCATCGGCGCCGTGAAACGGGGACTCTCGCGCGTCCTGCCGCCCGACTGCCCGGGCGGCTCCGCCGCCGTACTGACCCTGCTGGAGCGGCACGGGGAGATGCGGATGAGCCGCCTCGCCGAGCTGCTGGCCGTGGACATGTCCGTGACCAGCAGGCATGTGGCCCACGCGGTGGAGCGCGACTGGATCGAGCGCGCACCCGACCTCGCCGACCGGCGGTCCCGCATCCTGCGGCTCACACCGGCGGGCCGCGAGCTGCTCGACGAACTCGCGCGCCGGACGACGGACGTGTTCGCCCGCGCGCTGTCCGACTGGACCGACGACGAGGTCGGACAGCTGAACACCATGCTGGCCCGCCTGCGGGAGAACTTCGGCGACTGCCGGCCCGGCCGTTAGCGCCCGCGCGACAACAGACGTAACAGACACCCGCGACAGCAGACACAACAGAAGTAACCGCGGCAACAGACGTAGGACGAAGGAATTCAATGGCTACGACCACCACACCAACGGGTGTACGGGGCGGCCACGCCAAGCACGGCGGCGGCTCCCCCGCCCCCGCAGCACCCGGCACGCCGATGACACACCGTCAGATCATGGAGGCGCTCTCCGGGCTGCTGCTCGGCATGTTCGTGGCGATCCTCTCCTCGACGGTCGTCACCAACGCCCTGCCCGAGATCATCTCCGACCTCGGCGGCGGACAGAGCGCGTACACCTGGGTGGTGACCGCGTCACTGCTGGCGATGACGGCCACCACTCCCCTGTGGGGCAAGCTCGCCGACCTGTTCAGCAAGAAGCTGCTGGTCCAGATAGCACTGACCCTCTATGTGGTCGCCTCGGCGGCGGCCGGACTGTCCCAGAGCGCGGGAACGCTGATCGTCTTCCGCGTCATCCAGGGCATCGGCGTCGGCGGTCTCACCGCTCTCGCCCAGATCATCATGGCCGCGATGATCGCCCCGCGTGAGCGCGGGCGCTACAGCGGCTACCTCGGCGCGACCTTCGCCGTCGCCACCGTCGGCGGGCCGCTCATCGGCGGAGTCATCACCGACACGTCGTGGCTCGGCTGGCGCTGGTGCTTCTACGTCGGCGTCCCGTTCGCCGTCATCGCGGTGATCGTGCTGCAGAAGACCCTCAACCTCCCGGTGGTCAAGCGCAAGGTCAAGATCGACTGGACCGGCGCGTTCCTCATCAGCGCGGCCGTCTCGCTGCTGCTGCTCTGGGTCACCTTCGCCGGTGACAAGTACGACTGGGTCTCCTGGCAGACGTACACGATGCTCGCCGGCACGGTCGTGCTCGGCGCGCTCTTCCTCCTCACCGAGTCGCGGGCCAGCGAGCCGATCATCCCGCTGCGTCTCTTCCGCAACCGCACGATCACCCTGGCCTCGCTGGCCTCCCTGTTCGTCGGTATCGCGATGTTCGCGGGCACGGTCTTCTTCAGCCAGTACTTCCAGCTCGCGCGCGACAAGTCGCCCACGATGTCCGGCGTGATGACCATCCCGATGATCGGCGGTCTCTTCCTCTCGTCGACGGTCTCGGGCCTCGTCATCACCAAGACGGGCCGCTGGAAGGCGTGGCTGGTCACCGGTGGTGTGCTGGTGACGGCCGGTCTCGGACTGCTGGGCACCATCCGGTACGACACCGAGTACTGGCACATCGCGATCTTCATGGCGATCATGGGCCTCGGCATCGGCATGATGATGCAGAACCTCGTCCTGTGCACGCAGAACCAGGTCTCCCCTCAAGACCTCGGCGCCGCGAGTTCCGTCGTCACCTTCTTCCGCTCACTCGGTGGCGCGATCGGCGTCTCGGCGCTGGGCGCGGTGCTGGGCAACCGGGTCGCCGGTTACGTCAAGGACGGTCTCGCCGACCTCGGCCCGGAGGCCGCGGCGGCCGGTCACGCCGGTACGGGCGGCGGGGGCATCCCGAATCTGGACACGCTGCCCGGCCCGATGCGGACCGTCGTGGAGGCGGCGTACGGGCACGGTGTCGCCGATGTCTTCCTCTTCTCGGCGCCGGCCGCGCTGCTCGCCTTCTTCGTGACGCTGTTCATCAAGGAGGTCGCGTTGAAGACGCGTGCCGCGGGTGACGCGGTGGAGAGCCTGGAGAGCGCGCCGGCCGTTCCGGCGGGTGTTCCGGTGGAGTCGGCCGCTCCGGTGGCCGCTCCGGTGGCCGTCGGTGCCGAGGCACCTGTCACCCTCGCCGCCGAGGGCACCACCACCGTCCTCACGGCCGGTGTCCCGGGCAGCACCGGCATCCCCGTCCACGGCGTCGTACGCGGCGGCGAGGGCGGGACCGTGCCACGGGCGGCCGTCACCCTCATCTCCCCGGCCGGGCGCCAGTTGGGCCGCGCGGTCGCCGGTGACGACGGCGGCTACACGGTGGACGCGCCCGAGTCCGGCCCGTACGTCCTGATCGCCTCGGCCGACGGCTTCCAGCCGCAGGCCGCGACGGTGACCGTCGGCGCCGAGCCGCTGGCGTACGACATCCTGCTCGCCGGTACGAGCGGCCTCACCGGCTCCGTACGGAGCGCGGAGGGCGACACACCCGTCGAGGGCGCGATGGTCATCGTGGCCGACGCGCGCGGCGACGTGCTGGCGACCGGCAAGTCCGCCGAGGGCGGCGAGTTCGTCTTCACGGAGCTGCTGCCCGGCGCGGTGACCGTCGCCGTGAACGCCGCCGGCTTTCGGCCGCTGGCCCTGCCGGTGGACATCGGCGCCCAGGGCGTGACCCGCGTCGAGGCCGTGCTGCGGTCGGGCGCGCTCGTCCAGGGCACGGTCCGGGCGGGTGCCGACCGGCGTCCGCTGCCGGACGCGCGCGTCACGCTGATCGACGCGGCCGGGAACGTGGTAGCCACGGCGACGACCGGGGACGACGGGGCGTACGGCTTCGCGGACCTGGACGCGGGCGAGTACACGGTGATGGCGACCGGCTACCCGCCGGTGGCCGGCGCCCTGACGGTGGCCGGGCACGGCGTCGACGGCCATGACATCGAGCTCACGCACGCGGACGAGCAGCCCGCGTAGTCCACGCGCGAGCGAGCCGAAGCCCCCGGACGGGGCGCGTCCCCCAGCGGAGGCGCGCCCGGTCCGGTGGAAAGGGGTCCCGGTGATGGTGGCGGCAGCCTGGGGACGGTGCGCCGCCACCGCGCCGGGGCCCACCCCTTGGCCCGTGGGGCGGCCGGACCTGACGGGCCGCACGGGTCTGACGGGCCGCACGAGCCTGAGGGGCCGCACGAGTCTGACGGGCCGCACGGGAACTGCGAACGAGGAGAGAAACGGGATGGGACTTCGCGCACAGGTACGGACACCGGACGGCTGGGCCGTCCAGCACGCCGCCGTGACCCTGACCGACAGAACCGGCGCCCAGGTGGTGCGCGCCGACGCGGACGCCGACGGGGCGGTGGCCACCGACGTGACGCTGGCGCCGGGGCCGTACACCGTGATCGTGACGGCCGTCGGCTACGCGCCCGCCGCCTCGACCGCGTTCGTCACCTCCAGCGGTGTCGCCGACGCCGGGACGGTCGTCCTGACCCGGCAGGGCGGCGTCCGGCTCCCGCCGCCCGGTGTGTGGAACCTCGACCCCGCGCACTCGTCGGTGGCCACCGTCGCCCAGCACCTCGGGATCTCCAGCGTGCGGGGGCGCTTCACCGAGTTCGGCGGCCGGATCGAGATCGCGGCGGTCCCGGAGCACTCGCGCGTGGACGCCGTCATCGACGCGACGAGCATCGACACCGGCAACGGCATGCGGGACAAGCACCTTCGGTCGCCGGACTTCCTGGACGTGGAGCGATTCCCGGAGATCACGTACCACAGCACGGGGATCAGCCAGTCGGGGCCGGACCGCTGGTCGGTACGGGGTGAGCTGTCGCTGCACGGAGTCGTACGGAAGGTGGCGCTGGACCTGTCGTACCTCGGGACCGGACCCGACCCGTGGGGCGGTGTGCGGGCGGCCTTCCGGGCGACGACGGAGCTGCGGCGCGACGACTTCGCCATGAACTACAACCAGGTGGTGCAGGCGGGGATGTCCGCGATCGGCACGACGCTGCGGGTGGAACTCGACATCCAGGCGGTGCTGGAGGCCGCTCCGCGGGACACGGCCGGGTCGTAGGCTGCGCGTCATGGCACCCAACATCGCGACCAACATCACCGTGGCGCTCGAAGAGTTGCTGGAGTTCGTCCGGCCCAGGCACCACGCGATCCTGCTGACCACCCGTTCCGACGGCCGCCCCCAGGGCTCGCCGCTGACCTGCGGTGTCGACGACTCGGGGCGGATCGTCGTCTCCACCTACCCGGAGCGCGCCAAGACGCGGAACGCGAAGCGTGACCCGCGCGCGAGCGTGATCGTCCTGTCGGACAGCTGGGACGGGCCGTGGGTGCAGGTCGACGGTACGGCGGAGGTGCTGGACGTCCCGGAGTCGGTGGAGCCGCTGGTCGAGTACTTCCGCAACATCTCGGGGGAGCACCCGGACTGGGACGAGTACCGCGAGGCGATGGTGCGGCAGGGCAAGTCGATCATCCGCATCACGCCGGAGCGCTGGAGCCCGATCGCGACGGGCGGCTTCCCGGCACGGCTGGCTCCGCCGGAGTAGCCGGGCGGCCGTCGGGGGTTCGGCCGGAGGGAGTCAACCGCGTGCGCGCATCTCCTCGATGCCCGCGATGAGGACTTCGAGCGCGAACGTGAAGTCCCGTTCGCGCATCTCCTCGACCGTCTGACCGCCGCGCGCCGCCATCAGCTCCGCGGCCTGGTCGAAGCGGCCCCGGTACTCCGGCTGTTCGTGGATCGTCCCCATGGCGTGCCGGTAGTACTGATCCTGGGTCATTCCCGCCTCGTCGCACCGCTGGACGAAGTGGCCCTCGATCGTGCCGAAGCCGTACACGAACTGGAAGACGGCCGACAGCGCGCCCATCTGGCCGTGCGCGAGCAGGCCCGTGCGGCGCATGACCCGCTGTACGGCGGCGGAGAACTCCATCGAGTTCGGACCGATGTTGAGGAACTTGCCGACGAGCGGCGAGACCCAGGGGTGACGCACGAGCAGGGCGCGGTAGCTGACGGCGAGCGCGCGCAGCTCGTCGCGCCAGTCGGCCTCCGGGGCCGGAGCCGGAGCCGACACCGGCTCCGAGTCGGTGCCGGTGTCGATGTCCGCGTCGGCGTCGGCGTCGGCGTCGGCGTCGGTGTCCGCGTCGGTGTCCGCGTCGGTGTCCGCCGATTCGAGGGCGCCGATCTCCGGGTAGACGGAGTCCAGGGCGAGTTCGAGGAGGTCGTCCTTGGTGTCCACGTACCAGTAGAGGGACATCGCCGTGACGCCCAGTTCGGTGGCCAGCCGCCGCATCGAGAACTTGGCCGGGCCCTCCGCGTCGAGCAGCCGTACCGAGACCGCGATGATCCGCTCCCGGTCGAGCCCGGTGGGATGGTCGGAACGCTCGCTCTTACGGCCGCGGGCGGCGGGCTTCCCCTCCAGCCACACACTGGTCCGCAGGGGCTGCTTGGCCTTGTCGGCTGTCGACTCCATGGTTGAGCCTCCTCGGTTCCTCGCCCCGTTCGTGGCGGTCTGATGCTATGCCGCGGGCAACTCCGGACGGTCCGTCCGTGACGGCCGCGAGCGCGGCGGGCAGCGAGGAGGCGCCGGCGAGCCTTCGTACGGAAACGCCTGTACGGTGCACCGGACCCGGCAGGCCCCGTGCACCGTACAAGAAACTCCCTTGTGCCATATGCCTACTTGGTGGCGGTCAGGTCGTACAGGGTCGTGTCACCCACGGTCACCTCCTTGAAAGTGGCCTGCACCCAGGTGGAGATGGACGAGGCCGTACCGTTCTGGCCGCCGCCTCCGCCTCCGCCTCCGAACCCGCCGCCTCCGAAGAAGTAGTGGATCTCGCCGTCGGCGACGTACTTCTTGAACTGGTCGAGCGTCGGGGACGGGTCGCTGCCGTTGAAGCCGCCGATCGCCATCACCGGTTCCCCGGTGGCGAGTTGGTTGGTCGCGGCGTTCTGGGAGCCGGTCGTCGCTGCGGCCCAGGTGTAGTCGCCGGCGTCCTTCCGCAGCGCCTCGACGACCTCGGAGCTGACGGCCTGGCCGTCGAGCAGACCAGCCATACCGCCGCCACCGCCACCACCTCGGCCACCGCCTCCACCTGCGCCGCCTTGCTGCGCCGGGTTCTCCTGTGCGGCGCCACCGGGCTGCCGCGCCTGACCGGGCGGCTGCTGGCCCCCGCCCTGGGGAGCCCCACCGCCCTGCGGAGCCTGGCCGCCACCGGGACGCTGACCTCGTGCGCCGTCGTCTCCGGCGCCGCCGGCGCCACCGGCCGCAGCGCCGCCACCGCCGCCGGGACCGCCCGGGCCGCCACCGCCGCCGAATCCGCCGCGCGCCGCCGCCGGACCCGCCGTCACGATCGACCCCGCGTGCGGGGTGTTGACCGTGGACAGCGTGTACGCGAGCGGCGCCGCCAGTGACGCGGCGATCGCCAGGACGACGGCACCGACGGCCAGCCGGGGCGCGAGGGTACGGAACCGCCCGTCCCGTCCCATCCGGCCCACGACCGCCAGCGCCACGGCAGCGATCAGCCCGCCGACCAGTACGGCCCAGCGCAGCCACGGCACATAGTCCGGCGTCCGGCCGAGCAGCACGAACGCCCAGACCGCCGTCCCGGCCACCGTCACACCGAGCGCGGCCGACGCGACGGCCCTGGCGCGCTCCTCCCACAGCAGCGTCACACCCATGCCGACCAGGGCGGCGATGTACGGCGCGAGCGCCACCGTGTAGTACTCGTGGAAGATCCCCGCCATGAAGGTGAAGACCCCCGCCGTCATCAGCAGCGCGCCGCCCCAGACCAGGAACGCGGCCCGCGCGGTGTCCGTGCGCCTGGCCCGCCAGGTCAGCACCAGGCCGACGACGAGCAGGAACAGCGCGGCGGGCAGCAGCCAGGAGATCTGACCGCCGATGCTGTCGCTGAACATCCGGCCGATACCGGTCTCGCCGCCACGGCGACCGCCTCCCCCGCCACCGCCACCACCGACGCTGCCGACCTCGTCACCGCTGATGCGGCCAAGTCCGTTGTAGCCAAAGGTGAGTTCGAGGAAGGAGTTGTTCTGCGAGCCGCCGATGTACGGGCGGGACGCGGCCGGCCACAGTTCGACGATCGCCACCCACCAACCGCCGCTGACGATCAACGCCAGCCCGGCGGCGGCCAGTTGGCCGAACCTGCGCCGTACGGTCGTGGGCGCGCACACCGCGTACACGAGCGCGAGCGGCGGCAGGATCAGGAACGCCTGGAGCGTCTTCGTCAGGAACGCGAACCCCAGCGCGACACCCGCCCACACCAGCCAGCGCGTCCGCGCGCCTTCCAGCGCGCGCAGCACGCAGTAGACGGAGACGGTCATCAGCAACGCGAGCAGCGCGTCGGGGTTGTTGAAGCGGAACATCAGCGCGGCGACGGGCGTGAGCGCCAGCACCCCGGCGGCGATGAGCCCGGCCGACGCGCTGAAGCGACGGCGTACGGCCGCGTACAGCACGGCGATCGTGCCGACGCCCATCAACGCCTCGGGCACCAGGATCTGCCACGAGCCGAGGCCGAAGAGGCGCACGGACAGGGCCATCGGCCACAGCGCGGCCGGGGGCTTGTCGACGGTGATGGAGTTCCCCGCGTCGGACGAGCCGAAGAAGAGGGCCTTCCAGCTCTCGCCGCCGGCCTGAACGGCCGCGGAGTAGAAGGAGTTGGCGTAGCCGGAGTCGCCGAGACTCCAGAGGTTGACGACCAGGGCCGCGAGCAGGAGGGCGAGGAAGGCGGGGCGTACCCAGGGCGCGTCCTCCGGCCTGCCGCGGCGCAGCCGTGTGAGAAGGGGTACGGCGGGGTGGACAGGTCCGGCGGTCGGTGCGCCGGTGGCGAGGGCGTGGGTCATCGGGCGCTCCGTTCCTGGGCGTTCTCGGTGTTCTGCGCGTCGCTCCGGGTGTTCCGGCTGTTCTGGATGGCTCCCTGCGCCGTGGGCTGTTCGTCGCCGCCGCGCCGGTCGGGGAAGACCCACGCGCGGAAGAGGAGGAATCGCAGCACCGTCGCCGCGAGGTTGGCGGAGATCAGTACGGCCAGTTCCGTGGCATGGGCCGGGCTTCCCGAGGCGGCGTCGAGCGCGGCCAGCGAGCCGCTGGTCAGCGCGAGGCCGATGCCGAAGACGACAAGACCCTGTGCCTGGTGGCGTACGGCGCGTTCCCGGCCCCGTACGCCGAACGTCAGCCGGCGATTGGCCGCGGTGTTCGCGACCGCCGAGACCAGCAGCGCGGCAGCGTTGGCCGCCTGAGGCCCGGAGGCCGTACGGAAAAGGGAGTAGAGCAGCAGATAGAAGAGGGTCGACAGCGCGCCGACGACGCAGAAGCCGACGAGTTGACGGGCGAGTCCGCGGGGGACGCCGCTGATCGCGCGGTCGCGCGGGTCGTCGCCGAACGGGCGGGCGAGCCGGTCCAGCGGCAGCGCGCCGACGGCGAGCGCGCGGCCCACCCGCCAGACGCCCTTGAGGTCGTCGACCGCCGTACTGACGATGTGCACACGGCTGTCCGGGTCGTCGACCCAGTCGACCGGCACCTCGTGGATGCGCAGCCCGGCCCGTTCGGCGAGCACCAGCATCTCGGTGTCGAAGAACCAACCGGTGTCCTCGACCATCGGCAGCAGGCGCTCGGCGACCTCGCGCCGTATCGCCTTGAAGCCGCACTGCGCGTCGCTGAAGCGCGCGGAGAGCGAGGACCTGAGAATCAGGTTGTACGCGCGCGAGATGAACTCCCGCTTGGGGCCGCGTACGACGCGCGACGAGCGCGCGAGGCGCGAGCCGATCGCCAGGTCCGAGTGGCCCGAGATCAGCGGCGCGACGAGCGGCAGCAGCGCGTTGAGGTCGGTGGACAGGTCGACGTCCATGTAGGCGAGGACGGGCGAGTCGGAGTGCGACCAGACGGTACGCAGCGCCCGCCCGCGCCCCTTCTCCTCCAGCCGGTACGCGGTGACCTCGGGGATCGTCGCCGCGAGACGCGCCGCCACGGCGGGCGTGCGGTCGGTGCTGGCGTTGTCGGCGACGGTGATGCGGAAGCCGTACGGGAAGGTGCGGGCGAGGTGGTGGTGGAGTCGGTGTACGCACGACTCCAGGTCTCGCTCCTCGTTGTGGACGGGGATCGTGACGTCGAGCACGGGGACGCCGGTGGGGGCCCTGGCGTCGAGCGCTTCGACCGGGAGATGTTCCCTGGCCGGGAGGCTGCCCCACGGGGTGTCGGTGTCGGTTCTCATGCGACCGACACTCGGCGGTCAGGCTGTCACGGCAGTGTGGTGAGCCTGTGCCGCGGCTGTGAGTCCGGGCCGGGGGCGTCGGGGGCGTTGACGTCGTCGCGGATCGCGGGTAGGCGCACCGTAAAGACGGTGCGGCGACCGGGCTCGCTCCGTACGCCGACGTCGCCGCCGTGCGCGGTGACGACGGCCTGCACGATGGCGAGGCCGAGACCGGTGGAGTCGCCCGCCGGGCCCGGTGCGCGGGTGCGGGACGCGTCGCCGCGCGCGAAGCGCTCGAAGACGTGCGGGAGGAGGTCGGGCGGGATGCCGGGCCCGTCGTCCGCGATGTCGACGAGGACGCACGGGTCGGGGGCGCCCGTGGTGCGCACGGTCGCCGTGACGGTCGTCCCCGGTGGGGTGTGTTCGCGGGCGTTGGCGAGGAGGTTGACGAGCACCTGGTGGAGCCGGGGGCCGTCGCCGTACACGTATCCGGGCTCGTCCGGCAGCTCCAGCCGCCAGTGGTGGTCCTGCCCGGCGGCCCGCGCGTCGCTGAGCGCGTCCACGACGAGCGGGGAGAGGTCGGTCGTCTCGTACGCGAGCGGCCGTCCCGCGTCGAGCCGCGCCAGCAGCAGCAGATCGTCGACCAGCCCGCTCATCCGCTCCGCCTCGGCCTCGATCCGGCCGAGCGCGTGCCGGGTGTCGGGGCCGATGTCCTCCCGGCCGCGCCGGGTGAGTTCGGCGTAACCGCGGATGGAGGCGAGCGGTGTCCGCAGTTCGTGGCTCGCGTCGGCGACGAAACGGCGTACGCGCGTCTCGCTCTCCTGCCGGGCGGCCAGTGCCGAACCGACGTGCCCCAGCATCCGGTTGAGCGCGGCGCCGACCTGGCCGACCTCGGTACGCGGATCGGCCTCGGTGTCCGGCAGCCGCGTCAGAGGTGCCACCTCGCCGCTGTGCAGGGGGAGTTCGGAGACAACGGTGGCGGTCGTGGCGACGCGGCGCAGCGGCCGCAGGGCCACGCCGACGAGCACCCCGCCCGCGATGCCGGCGGCGACGAGACCGGCGACCGTGACGAAGACCTCGACCATGATCAGGGTGGCGAGGGTCTCCTGGACGTCACTGAGCGGGACGCCGACGAGGAAGGAGCCATTGACGCCGTCGACGTACTCGACGCGGTAGTCGCCCAGGTCCGCGAGGGTCACGGTGTGCGAATCGCCGTCGCGCGGGACCGAGGCCAGGGCGGCCGTCTCGGAGTCGGTGAGCGCGTGCCCGGTGACCTGCTGGCCCGGGTCGTCGCCGCTGGTCTGGGCGCTGATCATGCCGGTGCCGACGTCGCTCGGGCCGGTGCCGGTCAGCTCGACGCCGACCGTGCCGATCGGGGCGCCGCCGCCGGTGATGGTCCTGAGCGGCTCCGGTTTCTTCTCCCCCGACATCCGGGGCGGCGGGACGGAGTCCGGCGGCCGGTCGGCGCGCTGGTGCGGCCCGGCGGCCCGCTGGGCGACCGCGTGGACCTGGGCGTCGAGCTGGTCGTACTGGTACGAGCGGAACGCGATCGTCGTCACGGCGCCGATGACCGCCGCGACGACCGCGATCAGCGAGACCGCGGACACGACGAGGCGGGTGCGCAGCGACCAGCGCTTCGGGGGCCGCTTGGAGGCGCGTTTCGGGGGGCGTTTCGGGGATCGCTTCGAGGCCGGGGCTCGGTCCGAGGTCCGCTCCGGGTCGGGGGCGCGGTCCGAGGTCCGCTCGGAGTCCTGCCGCAAGGTCTCCGGGGCCGGGGCTCCGTCCGGGGCCCGCTCCGGTCCTGTCCGTGCGCCCCGTCGCCGTACTCGCTCCCATACCGTCACGGCTACTCTCCCGGCTTGATCAGATACCCCGCTCCACGCCGCGTGTGGATCATCGGCGGCCGGCCGGCGTCGATCTTCCGTCGCAGATACGAGATGTACAGCTCCACGACGTTCGCCTGGCCGCCGAAGTCGTACGACCACACGCGGTCGAGGATCTGGGCCTTGCTCAGCACACGACGCGGGTTGCGCATCAGGAAGCGCAGCAGCTCGAACTCCGTCGCCGTGAGGTGGATGGACCGCCCCGCCCGGGTGACGTCGTGGCTGTCCTCGTCGAGGGTCAGGTCGCCGACGACCAGCACCGATTCGCTGCGTACGGAGGCGGTGCCGGAGCGTCGTATGAGCCCGCGGAGCCGTGCCACGACCTCCTCCAGGCTGAAGGGCTTGGTGACGTAGTCGTCGCCGCCCGCGGTGAGCCCGGCGATCCGGTCCTCCACAGCGTCCTTCGCGGTGAGGAAGAGGACGGGCACCTGCGGCAGCTCCTGGCGGAGCCGCCCGAGAACGGCGATGCCGTCCATGTCGGGCAGCATCACGTCCAGCACCACCGCGTCGGGCCGGAACTCCCGCGCCGAGCGCACGGCCCCCGCGCCGTCACCGGCGCTGCGGACCTCCCACCCCTCGTAGCGCAGGGTCATGGACATCAGCTCGGCGAGCGAGGCTTCGTCGTCCACGACAAGGACCCGGACGGGGCTGCCGTCCGGCTTGATCATCTCGGTGCGCCCCCGGGGCGAGGTGACGGTCATGGTGCCCACACTGGGGAGCCCGCGTGAGAACGACCTTGCCGCTTCCTGTGAATTCCCTGAGAACGCGGCCGACTCGGCCAAATCGGCAGAAAGGGTTCATACGGCCGTTCATTCGGCGTCCTCCCCGACGATGACGGTGAGGCGGCGCGTTTCGCGTCGGCCCGCGTAACGCTCCTTGCGGTTGCCGGTCCTGGCCCACTCCTGGCGCTCCTTGATGTGGGAGCGCACCTTGCAGCCGGCGCAGCAGGGCCGGCCGATGAGCGACGCGAGGGTCCGGACCCACCGGCAGCGGGTGTCCGTGTCCTCCCGCGTGGGGCGGGGCGGCAGGTCGCAGGGGCCGTGACGGTGGTCGTGGACGGGCAGGGGGTCGTGCTCCGCGTGGCGGACCCACGGCGGCTTCGTCTTGTCCGTACGGGACATCTCGTTCCTCTCGGAACCCGCCGCCCGTGCTCCCGGGGTTTCCGGGCGGGCGGCTAGCTCGTCCACGTCACGGCGTCACGCTCCTTCACTGTCTTGCGGGGGCCTGCCCACATAGGTGAACAGCCTTTCAATCTAGGGGGAACGGTCACCCCTGTGCCACACCTTTGGGATCCAGCCCGAAGAGGCGGACCCCGTTCCCGTAACAGACCGCGCGCGTCCAGGTGTCGCCCAGTCCGAGCCCTTCGAGGACCTCCAGTTGGTGGAGGTACGGGTACGGGATGTTGGGAAAGTCCGACCCGAGCAGAATCCGGTCCCCCAGGTCCGCGAGCCGGGCCTTGGCGTCCGCGCCCGCCGGGAAGGGCGCGAAGCCCTCGCTGAAGTCGGTGAACGCCATCGTCGTGTCGAGCAGCACCCCGTCGTACCGGTCGGCCAGGTCCAGGAAGTCCGTGTACTCCGGCATCCCCATGTGCGCGACGACGAGCCGAAGCCGCGGATGGCGCGCGAGCAGCCGCCCGACGGGCTCGGGCCCGGTGAACTTGCCGGGCTGCGGCCCCGATCCGCAGTGCATGACGACCGGCACGCCGGCGTCGGAGAGCAACCCCCAGACCCGGTCGAGGAGTTCGTCGTTGGGGTCGTAACCCCCCACCTGCAGATGCGACTTGAAGATCCGCGCGCCGGACTCGACGGCCTCGCGTACGTACGTCTCCACGCCCTCCTCCGGGAAGAGGGTCGCGGTCTGGAGGCAGTCGGGCGTCCGCGCGGCGAATCCGGCGGCCCAGCCGTTGAGCCAGTCGGCCATGCCGGGCTTGTGGGGGTAGAGCATCGAGGTGTACGCGCGGACGCCGAACGCGCGCAGCAGCGCCACGCGTTGGTCCTCCTCGTGCCGGTAGGCGATGGGCCACTCCATGCCGGTGAGGGGGCCGGCGCTGTCGAAGTACGCCCACACCTTCCGCAGGACGCGATCGGGCATGAAGTGCGTGTGTACGTCGATGAGTCCGGGCAGCGAGAGCCGTTCCCGGAACTCCCTCACGGCCTGGATCTCCGCGGCTGCTTGATCATCCATCCCTCTACCCTCCGATCCGGGGGCCGTGCTGTCCAGGGGCCGTGCTGTCCAGGGGCACCCGGAGGTGCGGCCGGTCCGGTCCCGGTCAGAACAGCCCGTCCTGTACGGAAGCGCTCGCGCTCGTACTCGTGCTCGTACCCGCGCTCGTACTCGCCAGGTCGCGCACGGGCACGGTCACGCCACTTCCGGTGGTCGGCGTGACTCCGGTGAGTTCCCACCCCCGCACGAGCCGGGTGTCGAGCACGAGCACCCCGCTGTCCCCGCACTCCAGGTGCAGATCGGGCCCGGCGGCGGCCACCAGCCGCCCGGCGACGTGCCCTCCGTCGACCAGTTCGCCGATCACGCCGGTCGCGGGCGGGGTCCCGGCCAGCCCGAACACGTCCAGATGATCGACCGGTTCGAGATCGGCCCGCTCCAACGACTCGGGCCACCCGGCGAGCGCGACGGCCCGCCCGTACAACTCCCGTACCTCCTCAGCCCGTTCGGACTCGTCGGTCGGCAACGTGGCGCGTACGGCGCGCTTCGCGGCGTACGGGACGCGGTCCGGCACACCCAGCGCCGTACGCAGCAACTCCTCGGTCCGCCGCGCCGCCATCAGCGGCCCGCGCCCGAGCCGGGTGAAGACCACGGCCCCCTGTTCGAGCAGCCGGGCGGGCCCGCGCGCCTCGGCGGTGATCCCGACCTTGACCATGCCGGGCCCGAACCACGCCAGATAGACGGTGTACGGCTGGGGGTCGTCGGCGACGGTGTCGGCGGCCACCGACCGCGACCGGTCGAGCCGCGCGCAGTCCGGGCACTGCCCACCGGTACTCCGCCCGCCCACGACGGCGCCGAGGGGACACGGCTGCCCCCGGACCCCGGCGCAGTGCCGCTCCCCGACGGCCCGGAACCCGAGTTCCCGCCCGTACACGAGCGCGCTGCGCCGCTCGCGCCCGCCGTCCCGCCAGACCAGCTCGCCCCTGTCGGGACTCCAGCGAAGCCCGCCGCACCGCCACCCCATACGTACTCCCGCCGATCTGCCGGAACCGTCCCGGTGCCTCCGCCTACTCCCCGCTCCCCCCACCTTCCACCCCCACCTTCCACTACGTCCGCTTCCCGATCGTGGTGGTCCTCCCGACCTGATCGCTCACTCGTCGCCCGCCTCGAAGCGCACGTCGGCGGCCCGTGCGACGACCTCGACCTCGTCCCCGAGTGCCCACTCGGCGACGCGCGACACGGTCGCGGCCGGGACGGTGCCGGCGATGCCCTCGGCGGCGGGAGCGTCGTACGTGGCGTGGGCGTCGTGCGGCAGTACGACGCGGTACCCGCGTGCCAGCGCGGTCCGCGCGGTGGCCGACACGCACATCTCGGACATCACCCCGCACACGGCGATCCCCCGCACCCCGGCGCCCACCAGCAGCCGGCCGAGGGACGTCCCCGCGAACCCGTCGTCGTGCTTCTTCCGTACGACCACCTCGCGGTCGCCCTCCACGACGGGCAGGGCAAGCTCCCACCCGGCGGTCCCGACCTCGTCGTCGGCCCCTTCGGGCCCGTCGTTCTGCAGATGCACGACGAGCACCCCACTCTCCCGCGCCCGCCGCAGCATCCCCTCGACGGCCTCCCGCACCGGCCCGGCTCCGGGCACGGCGCCGTCCCCGGTGAAGAAGGCGGTCTGCACATCGACGACAACCAGTGCCTGCACGTCAGCAACGTCACTCATCCCGCGATGATCGCCGCCTGCCGCCCGCCCCGACAAACGCTTAAGCTCCCGACCAGGTTCACTGGAGCCACGTGCTCTCCGGCCCGCCGAAGAGTGCGCCGGGCGCGGCGAGCAGCACCGTACGGAGCGGGGTGTCGATCCAGGCAGGATCGACGGCGACGCCCATCGTGCGTTCCATGAGCGCGAAGGATTCCGCGCAGAGGGTGTCCGTGGCGAAGACGACGCCTTCCGCCCAGGTGGGCACCTCGTCCTCGGGGTCCTCCAACTCGCAGGGGTCGAAGGCCCCGTCGACCCGACCGTCCACGGCGCGCATGACCTGCTGCCGGCCGTTTACGTCCCGATGGACGCTGAAGAACTCACCGCCGCCCGCCGAAGCCCGCCGCCCGATCTCGGGAAGGCTGCCGTGGTACCCCCACTCGATGGCGACGACATGCTCCTTGGTGGTGACCACCCGCAGCAGCTCGTAGTCCTCGTACAGATGATCCGCCTGCTCGTCGGCGGCTTCGGAGAACGTCATGAGCCGCGACTCCCCGGGATCACCGCCGAACGCCCGGATCACGTCGTCCTCGGACCTCCCGGCGACCACGGAGAAGGTGTACGCCTCCGGCGCGTCCGCATCGGCCCACGCGTACCGAGCAACGAGGTCGTCCCACACCGTGGCGTCTCCCTGGGTTCAAGCGCTCTCGCCAAGGTGACGGCGCGTGGCGGCGCACTCTACAGACCGCCCGGGCGTGCTCAGGCCCGCGGAATGTCCCGCGGAATGTCCCGCCCGGTCGGCCGGTACTCGATCAACAGCACCCGCCCATCCAGGGCTCGCTGATCGACCAGCTCCAGATCGGCGGCCGCCACACCCGCGAAGAACGGTTCACGGCCCGACGCCCCCACGAGCAGCGGAAACGTCATCAGCCGCAGCCGGTCGACAAGCCCCGCGTCGAGAAGCTGCCTGGCCACGGAGAGACTGCCCATGGTCCGCAGCGGAACATCACTCACGCCCTTGAGCCGCGCGACCTCGCCAACGAGGTCGTCACGGCAGACGCGGGTGTTCGGCCACGAGACCGTCTCCAACGTCGTCGAGAACACGACCGCGTCCAACTCACTCATCCGCCGCCACGCGTCGTCCCGCGCCTCGTCGGGCAGCCCCGCCAGCGCCTCGTAGGTCCGCCGCCCGAGCACGACAAGCTGCGGCCGGGCTGACTCGACGGCGATCCACTCCTCCAACTCGGGCCCGAAGTACCCGAAATATCCCGGCGAGTTCTCCCCGCCGGCCCACCCGTCGGCCGAGATGAACACATCGACGGTCAATGTCTGCGCCTGCATGGCTACCCCTTCCTATCCACAGGAGACGTCGAAGCCACGCGGTCTTTCTCGACATCGCCCTGAGAGCCGTCAGTGCGGTGGGTAGGGGCTGTAGATCGTCCGGGGCCTGTCGGGACGGGGCGAGTCCATGTCGAGCTGCGGCAGTTGATACTCCGGAACAAGAAAACTGCGGTAACTCTCCGCAGCCGAGGACTCCCCCCAGTACACGGCGCCGGCGACAACAAACCCACCCAGCAACCGCTCCCCCAGCGCAAAGGCGCGATCCCCACGCCAAGGCCCCGGGACGGCCTCGCGCAGTTCCCGCTCCTCCTCATCGGACGCCAGGCGGATGGTCAACGCCGGGTAGCCGTCCAACACGGACAGGGCACGGACGTCCTTGAAGACCACTTCCAGCGTTGTCGGGTACCCCTGCCCACTGTCCTGCCGCCCTCTGAGCAGCAACTGACTGTGCCCGATGATGTACGCGAACAACTCGACCGGCCGCGCGAAGCTCACCGGCAGATCGACCAGGCGGTGCTGCGAGGCCACGACATCACTCCATCAACACGTTCAGGACCGGACTCGCCGCCGGGCTCACTATGGTCACGCGCGTGAAGATACGGCACCGCTTCCGCGCCGACGTACCGACCATGATTCCAACCTGACGGGCATCGCCAGATTCTTCGAAGTTCGGAGTCTGCGGATGTCGAGAACGTGTCACCGGCTCCGTCCCAGGGACAACAGCGGCCACCACCGGCCGGGACGAAGAAGAAGGAGAAACCACCATGGCGATTCAGCGGATGGACAACGTCGGCATCGTCGTCGAGGACCTGGACGCCGCCATCGCGTTCTTCGTGGAACTCGGTATGGAGCTGGAGGGCAGGGCGGAGGTCAAGGGCCCCGTCGCCGACCAGTGCACCGGGCTCGACGGCGTCCACTGCGACATCGCGATGGTCCGGACCCCGGACGGCCACAGCCGGCTCGAACTGGCGAAGTACCGCAGCCCCACCCCGACCAGCGGCCCGCACAACCCGCCGCACAACATCCTGGGCACACACCGCGTCATGTTCGCCGTCGACGACATCAAGGACACGGTGGCCCGCCTGCGCCCTCTCGGCGCCGAACTCCTCGGCGAGATCGCCCGTTTCGAGGACAGCTACCTGCTCTGCTACGTCCGCGGCCCGGAGGGCATCATCGTCGGCCTGGCCGAACAACTGCACTGATTCAACCGGCCGCGGGCGCCGCACCGCGGGATCCGAACGGGGATGACCATGGAACGGCACGAGCTGGAATCGCTGCTGACCGGTGACGACGAGGCGTCCGTAACAGCTCTGGCCACCCTCCGCAGCGGCGCCACCTACTGGGTGGGAGACCGGGCACAACCCGCGGGCCAGCATGCCGGAGTCTTCAACCACCGACTCCAGCGCATGCGGATGCACGGACTCGAACCTCTTGGCCTGGACCGAGCCGTACAGCTCCTCCGCGACCATGACGGCCTCATCCGCACAGGCCTGATCGATTCCCCCGACCGGACATGGACCACCCTCCTCTTCCTCACCGAGGACACCAACACACTGCTGGCCTGCGCCGGCTGGCCACTACCGCTGATCGCCAAACCCCCGCTCTAGAGGCTCGGCAGCGTGGCCCTCGCTGAGCCTGACTGCATCTGGACGGGTACAACCCCTGCCATCTGCCGCCGCCGACGCGCCCGCTGGGCAGTGCACGACACGAGGGCCAAGGCGGCAGCCGGATATCAATGCCTCTGGCGGGGGGCGCTCAGACTCCCGGATGAGGTTCGGGCGCCGTTCGCGAGTGCCGGCCGGAGCGTGGCGCGCATCTCAGGCTCCCATCCCGACCACCTTCGCCCCAGGCAAAGCCGAGCAGTCGCAGCCCAGGGTGGACGGAATAGGATGGGAGCTGAGGTAAGAGGTGGGCAGGATCAACGACGGTCGCTAGCATGCGGTGAGGTTGTGGTAGTTACGTGCTGTACCGCACTGCCGTCGACGGCTGCATCCGGAGTTCCTTCAGCCAGAGCGGTCTCATCGCCGCTCGTCGCAGACCTCTCCCCCGCCAACGAGGCGAAGAAGCCTGGAACCCCGACCACAATCGCGGGCAAGGCCAGCACCCACCACCACAGATAGGCACCACCTTGAAGTGCGGCCCCCGTACCAAGGGCGATGCCGCCACCGCCCAGGACGATGCCTAGTCCGATCCCCAATCCATCCCGTTTGAACGAATCCTCACGTGCGCACGTTTCCTTGTACTTACGCGCTGTTGCCTCAACCTGAGAAATAAGTAGAGATCTGACATCCAGCTCCTCGGGCAGCGAGTCGAGCGCTGCGATCTCTGAGCTCAAGCGGATCATGATCTTTTCCGAACTCGACTGACGGCGCTCCCGAGCCGCGAAGAAGCCTGCGAGTAGGGCAATGGCCAACGGCGAGAACGCCGTGATTCCTTCCGTGACAGCGCTCATCTGGCGATGCTCCGATCCGTGGCAGGCAGCATGAACCAAGCTACAGAGTGGAGTCGGGACATGTCAGCCGTTGATATCACGTCGCCATCGCGGCTCAGCATCCCCGAAATCATCCGGCTCGCGCGACTCCCCCCGCCGGGGATCAGACTCTCGGGCCTCTTCGACGGCTGCGACTGCATCGGGGCTGACGCAAACGGCGACGTGCGCGGGTCGGACCAACTCGCCCGGCAGTGGATGTGTCTCAGCGATCCGGACGGCGATGTGCGAGTACAGGCGGCATCCGTACTGGTAGCCGTGCATAAGCATGGCCTTGGCCCGTTCATCGCGTCCGTCCTGCGTGTAGCACGTCGTAGACCTCTGAAGGTGGGCAACTCGCCCTGGTCAGGCGTGGATTGGGGCTGTCTACGACCCAGTGACGTCCGGTAGCTGCGTATCCCGGTCCCATTGGACAGTGAGCCGTGGACCGCTCCGTCCGACGGCCGCCAAGATGGAGGACGGGACAGTCGGCGGTTGCGTGCGCGACGGTGCCGCATCAGCAACCGGTCTTACGAAGCCGTTCATCGCCACGGATGGCTGACGGCTCTCGGTTGGGCCAGCGGCCATGATGGCAATTCGCTTCTGGACAGTGCCGCGCCTCCTTCCTCCCTACGGGAGAAGGAGGATTTCCCTCACCATCGCGGCGTAGCGTGGCCGCGTGGTAGCGAGCGAGCAGAACCTTGGGAAGACACTTCGGCGACTGCGCCGGCTGGCCGATCTCACGCAGGAAGATCTCGCGGAGCGTTCCGGTGTCTCCGTGGACGTGGTCCGGCAGCTCGAACAGGGGCGGAAGCACTCAGCCCGCCTCCCCACGCTGCATGCCCTCGCGAACGGGCTTGGGGTGGAGCTGACCACGCTCCTGGGAGACCCGCCCGCGGTCGCCACGACCGGTGAGGCCAACGGTCCCCGTCTTGTCGCGGTACGCCGCGCGATCATGCCCCCGCTGTGGGGGCCGCCGCCGTCACCGGTAGGCCCGGACTTCTCCCTGGAACGCCTGCGCGAGCAGATCGCGGACGGCTGGTCGCAGTACCACGCGGCGGAGTTCGACGTCGTGATGAAGGCGCTTCCCGACCTGATCCAAGAAGCACGTTCCGCTTCGGTCTCCGGCACCGACGACGACCGCGCGGCCGGGTTCGCGGCCTTGGGCAAGGTGCTCCAGCTCGGTGGTCACGTCGCTATCCGCATGGGAACGACCGACCTCGCCCTCACGAGCCTGGAGCGGGCGATAGACGCGGCGGGCCAGTCCTCCGACCCGCTGCTCCTACCGATGATCGTCAACTCCACCGCGTGGGCGTACCAGCGCCAAGGGCGGCTGGACGACGCCCTGTACGTCGCCAACCGTGCTGCGGACGACATGAAGGCGGCCGGCCACACCGATACCGCGGACGGGCTGAAAGTATGGGGCGCCCTCACCATGAGCGCCGCCACCTCAGCGGCACGGAGCCGCGACTACGACCGCGCGGCATCGATGATGGAGACGGCGGAAAAGGAAGCCGCACGCGTCTCCAAGCTCCCCGCCGGAGACGACAACCGCATGGTCAGCGTCTTCAGTCCGTCGTCGGTCCGTATCGAGCGCGTCCGCTTGGCCGTTCAGTACGGGCACCCCGAAGACGCCCTCACGCTGGCCAAGGGCATGCGTCTGAGCAAGGACACACCACCGTCATGGCGAACGTGGCTGCTGCTCGACGTAGCACGGGCGCACACGGACATCGGGGACGCCGCCGGCGCGGTGAAGACTCTGGAGTCCTTGAAGCGCGTGGCTCCTGAGTGGGTACGCCACCACACCCTTGCGGTGGCCATCGTGCGCGACCTCTGGTCGCTGCCCAACCACCCTCCGGGACTACGGCCGTTGGCCGAATTTCTGGGAGTCACCGAATAGCGTCGTGAAAGTGGGACGTGGCGTCCCTGTCTCTGCCGTCGGCATGTTGAAAGCCTGGTCAAGCAAACCTCCCCGAACCGCGCTACACGGTCCGGGGTGTGCCTACCGCTCGACCAGGGAGCAATCGACATGCGGAGACTCAACCGCACGGGACGTGCGGAAACCGTGCTCGGCAGAAGAACGAAAGCGGAGATCGGCAGAGCGCTGGAGCGCAGCGAGGGCTTCCAGAAGCAGGGGCTGCCGGCGATGGCGCAGGGTGCGTTGGACGCCCGGATCACGGTCGTCGTGAAGATGAGCGTGGCCGACTTCCTGGAGTACGCGGCGAACGAGGCCCACGGCCGGTACACGGCGCACTTGGAGGTCTGCGGATGCCGGGCGGTCGGAGTCTTCTGCGGGCGCGGTGACGAGCTGGCCAAAGAGTGGCGCGAAGCTCGCGAGTTGGCTGGGGCGGGCGCGTGACCGCCCCAGAGATCGGGCCTGCGGAGCGGGCGGCGCTTGAGGACACCATGGAACGGTCGGCTCGCGATCTGGAGACCCACCAGATGAAGTGCGTCCCGTGCCGGACACCAGGCGTCAGCTGCGGTACGGGGGCCGTCATCGCGTGGACCCACGAGGACGCGAAGCGCGCCCTGGGGCTCGAATGACCCTCGTCCAGGAACTCGAAGTTCAGGAAGAGAAGGCGTGGAACGCCTACCTCGATCACTCCCGGAACTGCTCCTCTTGCGCGACTCTCCACGTGTACTGCGCCGTCACCGCCGGGCTTCTCAAGACCGTCCGCGACCTCCGCGACGCGATCGGATGGGTCCACGATGACCGCCATCGGCCGCACATTCGGGTCACTGTTCGTGCTCGCTGCCGTGCCTGAGGGGTGCATTGCGGTGTAAGGCCGGTCGCCTCCGTGATGCAGAGGGCTCTCAGGCCGAGCGGAATCGCCGGGGCCACGCCGGAACGGTTGCCGTCAGCTGCTGCCGTCAAGGCATACGCCAGAGGCCCCATCGATTCCTCGATGGGGCCTCTGGCCTGCTGTGCACTCGGCAGGATTCGAACCTGCAACCTTCTGATCCGTAGCTCTATGCAGAGCGGTCGGCGAGAGGCAAACAGATCAAACGGAGGTCTTACGGCGGCACCACTGGACGCTAAAGGCTGCTGCGGTTGCGGTACTTCGCTGCTGTACCGCAACCGCTCAAGCGATCAGCGAAGTGTCGAGCTGTGCGGGCGTCAGCCGAGCCACATGCGAATGCTGAACGCCCCCAAGGCGCTGCAGGCACCGGTCAAGAAGCCTGCGGCTGCGTGACGACCTACGAATTTGCCGAGTTGCTTCCGGCGCTCCCTGAGTCGCTGCCAGGCGGTCGCCGGGCTGGGCGGTACGGGAACGGGTCGCCTACTCTTACGGGTCATTCGGGTCTCCCAAGTCGAGCGATGGACGGTGACTCGTACGAGGGCTCCCAGACCGTCTGCTGTAGGAGGCGCCGGTCTAGGGAGCCCTCGGTGTTTCTGCTGCGAGTCTAGGCATCCCGAAAAGCCGCAAATCGTTCTCCCACAACCTGAGTTGGCGCCCGCTTGAGCTCCTGGTTGCGCCCGGGCGCGCACGCGCGCGTACCATATTTCCCAGTCATGAAATTGTGGCCTACATCACATGCAGTCGCCGAGCCATTGATCATCAGCGGGCAGAGTTCGCCTGCGCCATACGTCGCGAGCGCACCGGCGAATGAGACGCCGTCGCCGGGCCTCTCGGCGGGCTTCCTTTCGACTGCGCCCCTCCTCGGCTCTGCCCCACCGGGAATCGTGCGTTGCAGACGGGAGCTCGGGAGGTGGCAGCTTTTGCCAGCGGGTTACTGCCTTAATGCCGTACCCAAGTCGCGCAGCAACCAGCTCGGGAGACATGCCGAGAGCGAAAGCCTGCGAGGCAGCGGAACGTGCTCGTTCCGTCAACGCATACTCAGCTTCTCGGAGTTGCCTGCGCTGGGTCTTGATGTAGGCCATTTCTGCCGTCAGTTCATCCACTGATACACAGTAGGTTCGTCTGGCTCCTCAGCCGGAGCCACCTCAAGCATCCGCACGCCCTCGACGAGGTCGATAGCGATAGCACCGGTTGTCAGCGTTGGTCGTCGTTGAGCACCCTTCGACGGCCCAGAGACGGCCCCTGGAACTGAGCTGGAGCCGTCTGCGTCTTTCAAGCTCGGATCACGAAAGTGGGGGTGCGATGAGCGTTTGGTTGGCGCCTGTGCTTGGCCTCGTGGGATCGTTCCTGGGCGCGTCGCTGGCGCCGTGGCTGACTGCTCACCTGGGATGGCGGCGTACTCGTCGGGAGGCTTTCAACGCGGCGATTTCTGCCCTCCGCACTGCCCAGGTGGCTCGCCACTTTGCGAACGGAGTTCCTGCTCACTACGTCGGCGGCGACACAGCCACGGTTGAGGCATTCAATCAACGCATGAGGGAACGAGGCATTGACCGCTTCGTCGATTCCATGCATGAGGCAAAAGTGGCTCTGGCGGCCCTTGAGCCCTTCTACAAGGTCAGTGGTGACCTTGACAGGTGGGAGATCACGGACCCGGATGCCGACCGCATGCTGACTGAACTGTTGCGGCAACGAAGCCGTCTACGCTTGGGGTAGCGGAAGACTGCACAAGCGAGGCTCTATCAAACCAGCACTCACCCCAGGCTCAGGTCGATCATGTGACGCTTCCGGACCTGTCATAGAGTCGGTGCCGGTTTACAGACATCGCTCTTGCTTGGCCTAGTCACGCGCCCCCAAGCTTGTACTGATGGCTGGCGGTGGTGCTGTCTCCTGTGCGTCATCAGAGCTGGACACACGCCGGCGGAATGCTGACGCTCTTCGGCTCCACCAGCCTCTTGGGGGAAGTGCTGCCTCACGCATGCACTCGCTTCGCCCTTGACTCAAGAGCCGGATCGCTATGCCCACTCCCACTGGGTCCCAAAGCTTGATCAGGTCATTGTTGCTCTCAGGCACCGCCGCGATCTTCTCCAGGGTCTTAATGGCCGCCTTCACCTCATCAATCCCTTGAAAGTGCGGCAGCGCGGCAACCTCCACTCTGGCTCTCCCGATCGGGTCCAAGATACGGAACACGTGTAGCTCGCGCTGCTGGAAGTCGGTTGCGTCAATCTCGCCAAGGGAGACGATGTAGCGGTTCGCTGCGTCAGCCGCTTCGATGAGATGGTTAAGCGCGGTCTCAAAACGAGCGACGTCAAACTTGGCAACCTCCATGCGACCTTCCCAGAGGATGCGGTCTCGCGACACCCCTCGCTGAGTCCACCTGGTCACGGTGCCCACGACCAGGACTGCCCCGGCTGTGATTACGGGTCCAACTGTCACTATCGACTCAAGTTGCATGCGTGCCATAGTCGTTCACGGGGCAGGCAAGGTGTATCGAAATGATCAAAACTACGCCATTTCTAGTGCTTGACGCGATCCCTCCGAGGTCCGTGGATGAGCAGTCGGACCTCAGGAGTCGAGCGGTGGATTTACGTGGTACGTGCAAATTCGCTCATCGTCATAACTTCCCCACCGCTGAAAACCACCGTGGTGTTCGACGGAAATCCTCACCCAGCACTTCTCGCCGACGTGGGTGACTCCGACTTCCCATACGAGTTCCGCAGGAACTCCGGTCGCAGTGGCTATTTCCGTTTTGTCGATACTGGTTCCTACTTCGAGTCGCCAAGTGAGTTCGCGCCCGCGTGGATCAATTCCCACACATTGAAATGCGATCCTGTCGCCAACGTTGAGCCTGGTTGGGCGGACGTGCATGTCCGCATCATAGAAATCACCGGCAGAGTGGCCGAAGCTGTCGGTGACAGATTCGATCGAAGAGTAGTACCTGTGAGGTCCGTCGTCTCGCGAAAGGAAAAGTGAAACTTGGTTGCGCAATTGTCCCGATGCTCCGCTAAGCAGCTCCCGCTCGAAGGGAAGTAGCTCGCGGCTATGAGCGACGGGATTGCGAAAATCCGCCAGTATGCCAAGGAATACTTTAGTTCGAGCAAGATCGCCAAATGCAGGCTTGAAGATGTCCCAGTTCTTCTCAATGAGCTGGGACAACGAGTAAAGCTCGGTGTATGCCAGCAGATCATCGCTCACGATCGCTCCGTCGCGACGCTTTCGATCCTCCTCTTGTCTTTCTCTCAATCGCTCAAGGTCCGGGGCTCCGCGCTGGGTAGTCCAGCCCGGACCGAAGACTCTGCGTATGAGTTCACGGAGCGCTGACTCCACCGTTTGAACAGCAAGTGTTGGCTCGGTAATGGACACGTAGCACCTCTGCTCTCTAGGCGCCATGTACCTTACCGAGGTCTCGTGAGGATTATCCGCGATTTTCCTGTTGGAGGTGAGCGGGTTCCCGGGCGTCGAGTCGTAGGTCTCGGGTCGCCCCTCAGCCCACGTCCGTCCCTAGCTCCCATCCCGTCCGCCTTCGACCCACACACCGTGGAGCGGGCGTGGTTCAGGGCGTCAAGGTGGAGCGCGCCACTGTCGAACGACCTTGACGCCCTGGGCCGCGACTGCTCGGCTCTGCCTGGGTCGGAGGCGGTCGGGATGGGAGCCCCCGCAACGCTCACCGCGTTCCGGCCAGCAGTCGCGTATGACGCCCCGACCATCTCGGAGTCTGAGCGCCCCCGCCGGAGGCATGCCTCGCTCAATCTGGTCGCGCGACCGGCGTAGGCGGGGCCCGGAGCGGGGCGGAGACAGGAGCGGCGGGACCCGGCGGGGAGCCGGGGAGCGCGCGACGAGTGGAACGAAGCGCCTTGAAAACGTAGAGAAAGTTGTTACTCACGCTGTCGGGCGGTGCCGGTGTACTCCTGTGTGCAGGCTGGTGAGTTGATGCCGTGGCGGGTGGTGAGTTTGAGGAACTGGGCCGGGCGGGCTGTCCATTGGATGGTCGTGAGGCCCTGCTGGAGCGTGAGAGTGATGGGCTCGCCCTGGGCGAGGGCCTGGAGGGCATCGTGGTGGTCCTCCGACAGCCATTGCCATGCTTCCTCGAACGCTTCGGAGTTGAGGGCCGGCGAGAGAGTACGTAGGGCAACTCTGATCCAGCGGACCGCTTGGAGCGCGGTCTCCACGTCGACCGAGGCGAGAAGCGTGGTGGCGTCGCCGTTCATGGGATGGCTCGTGCGGCATTCGCATCGGTAGCCGCGTAGGAGCACAGGCGTTGGGCGGGTCATCGTGTCCGTCCCGTGGGGCGGGCCGAGAGCATGTAGCACGTCGTGGTGTCGTAGAGCCTGAAGACGTACGCCTCGCCCTGGGCGAGTGCTGACCGGGCTCGCTCGTGTTCGGGCTCGTCCAGGAACCAGTGGCGTCCGGGGGCGGCGTAGTGCCGGTCGAGTTGGTCCGTGACGTTCCGGACCCTGTCCCGTATCTCCATCGGACAGCGAGTCGTGGACTGCTCGTGAAACGGCCGCCGAGGTGGAGAACGGGGCGATCGGCTGTCGTGTGTGCGGTGGCCTCGCACCAGTAGCCGGCCTCACGCGCGTCGGTCATCGCCACGGCCAGCTGCCGGGGTGGTGGGAGATGAGTTCCGCGGTGACGGTGAAGCCCCGGCCGGTGCCGTGGATGCTGACGTTCTGGGCCAGCGAGCTGACGATGTCGAGGCCCCGGCCGCGCAGTGCTTCCTTCTCCGCGTGCTCCACCTCGGGGGCCGTGACGCTGCCGCTGGCGTCGGTGACGGACACCGTGATCACGTGGTCCGAAAGCGCCAGCGCGACCTGGAAGGCGCCGTTCTCCTCGCCGCTGGCCGTGTAGAGAAGTGCGTTGGTGACCAGCTCGGTGACGATCAGGGCGGCATCGTCCGCACGGGGATGTTCGGCAAGAACGTCGCGGATCCAGTGACGGGCACGGCCCACCTCTTCGGGGAGTCCCGGGCATGTCAGCCCCCAGACTCGCACTCTGCTCGTATACTCGTGCATACAAGTTCCTTTACGCTGGTGGGCGGCCATGGACCGTTGTTCTGTGCTAGATGAGTTTCACGCCGTCGTGCGCACGTACGGCGGCGGGGGACACCGCGTCCAGGGCGTCGAGTACGCGGATCGCGTACGCCTCGTCGGCCAGTTCGGCCGCTTCGTCGCGAGTGACCCAGCGTAGAGCCTTGGTCTCGTCGCCCGTAGTGGGCTGGCCCGCGATCGCCTGGCAGCGGAAGACGAGCGAGACGATCAGGCCCGTCATGTTCTTGTAGACGCCGGTCAGGGTCGCCGGAAGGGCGATCTTGATGCCGGTTTCCTCCAGGACTTCCCGCTGGAGCGCGTCGGGGAGGGTTTCGCCGGCCTCGACCACGCCGCCCGGCGGTTCCCAGTGCCCGTTGTCGCGTCGTTTGATCAGCAGGGCGCGACCGTGGTCGTCCACGATCACCCCGGCGACGCTCACGGAGTGGGGACGTTCGACGGTGGTCATGTTCGGCAGTCCTCGTCCGGTTGGCTGGCTAGGCTCTCACCGTAGCAACGGGACTCAGCTGCTTGTCTAGATATCTAAAGGAGTACACGTGGCCGCTCTTACTCCCGGTCTGCTCGGCTCGCTGGACCCGACCAGTGACCGAGCTGTCTTCCGGCAGATCGCCGACCAGCTGCGGGAAGCCATCGACAAGGGACGCTTCGCCGAGAGCTCCAAGCTGCCCTCGGAATCGGAGCTGGTCGAGCACTTCAGCGTGTCCCGTATGACCGTGCGCAACGCGCTTTCCATGCTCCAGAGCGAGGGACTGGTCTCCTCCGAACACGGCAAGGGAGTCTTCGTCCGGCCCCGGCCCCCGGTACGCCGCCTGGCATCCGACCGGTTCGCACGGCGCCATCGCGAGCAAGGGAAGTCGGCCTTCATCGTGGAGGCCGACGCCGCCGGCAGCCGCCCGGAGGTGGACAACCTGGAGGTCAAGGAGGAGCGTCCGACCCCGGACATCTCCGCCCGGCTCGGTGCCCCTCGGCGCGTCCTGGCCAGGCGCCGCCGGTACCTGCTGGACGGCCGTCCCGTCGAGTTCGCCGTCTCCTACCTGCCGCTCGACCTGGCCCGTAACACCCCCATCGCCCAGCCCAACCCCGGCCCCGGCGGGATCTACGCCCGCCTCGAAGAACTGGGCCACACACTCGACCACTTCGAGGAAGAGATCCGGGCCCGCATGCCCTCCCCTCTCGAAGTGAAGACACTTCGACTCGCCTCCGGAGTCCCCGTGATCCATCTGATCCGCACCGCGTTCGACACCAAGGGCCGCGCCGTGGAGGTGTGCGACACGGTCATGGCCGCCGACGCCTACGTGCTGAACTACCAACTCCCCGCTACGTAACGGGAGCTGGATGTGCACGGGATGCTGACCGGGCCTCGGGCCAGGGCACTTCTTGAGACTCGGGTGCCCCACGCCCGTCCTACCGTTCGAGAACGAGGTGCCCAACTCAGCCGTCGGCCGGTGTCGCGGGCTTGTCTGCTCTCATGCGCGCAGTTGCTGTACTTCGCCGCTGTACAGCCCAACGCCAGAGGCCCCATCGATTCCTCGATGGGGCCTCTGGCCTGCTGTGCACTCGGCAGGATTCGAACCTGCAACCTTCTGATCCGTAGTCAGATGCTCTATCCGTTAAGCTACGAGTGCTTGTCGTGCTGGGCTTTTCGGGCCCGTCCGCGTTGCGAGAACAACATTACATGACCTGCGGCGTCACGTGAAATCCATTAGCCGGACCCGGTCTGAGCTGCGGAAACTTCCCGAAACAGTGGTCGGCAACGGCCGAAGCCCCGGCCTGGTGGACGGGGCTTCGGTGGGTCGTGCGCGGAGGCGGAGGGATTTGAACCCTCGATGGGATTTAAGTCCCAAACCGCATTAGCAGTGCGGCGCCATAGACCGGACTAGGCGACGCCTCCAGCACACCCGCGCGGGCGCGGGTGGTGCGTGTCAGATGATGACACAGCCGAGCGCGGTGTCACCAATCGCCGCCCACGGTACTAGGCGGGAAGCCCGCAGGGCAAAGCGCTTCTTCGCGCCCCTCGCCGGTGCGCAACGACTGGGCCTCACGCGCGTTAGTGATGGCGGGCGCGCACCGTCGGGCCCTTCGGAATCGTCTGCCGTCAGGAGCTCCCATGTCGCGTCGTTTCTCCCTCGTCGCCCCCGCCACCCTTGCCGCCTCGCTCGTCGCCGTGGCCGCCTTCACGCCCACCGCCGTCGCCGGGCCGCTCGATCTCGCGCCGCTGCCGCTGTCGTCGCTGCTCCAGGAGCAGGAGCAGGACCGGCTCACCGTGACCGTCGTCGACACCAACATCACGCGCGCCGACGGCACATACGAGCTGAGCTGCGGGCCCGCCGGCGGTACGCACCCCGAGTCCGCGTCCGCGTGTGCGCGGCTGGACGAGCTGGCCGGCGAGGAGAAGGACCCCTTCGCGCCGGTGCCCAAGGGGCAGATGTGCACCATGCAGATGGGCGGGCCCGCCACCGCCCGGGTCACCGGGACGTGGCAGGGGCGGAGTGTGGACGCGACGTTCAGCCGTAAGAACGGATGCGAGATCTCCCGCTGGCAGAACCTGGTCCCCGTGCTCCCCGCCGCGCGGGGCTGAGCCGCGGGGGTGGCAGGGGCGCACGGAGGGGGTGCGTACGGGGTGTGCACACAACCTTGGTGAGAGCTCCCCCTCATCCGCCGCGCCGCCATGCCCCCAGCCCTTAGACTCCCTCCAGTGACAGGCTGAGACTCAGAGGGGCAAGATGGGACCGGCCGTCCGCAAGGTGCAGTGGGTCAGGGAGGAAGCGTCGTCGTGAGCAGCAGGCCATCCCGAGGCGCTGCTCGCCTCGCGGCGATACTTGACGCACTCCCCGACGGGTTGGTGCTCGTCAACAGCAACGGCACCGTCGTCAACGCCAACACCATCGCCCTCGAAACCTTCGAAACCCCCGGTACGGCCCTGGTCGGACGCGGTCTGCTCGATCTGCTGCCGGAGTTCGACCCGCGTCTGATCCCCGGTTCGATGCGCCGGCCGGAAGCCTCCGACGAGCGCGGCCGTACGAAGCCGACCCGGATGGTCGCGCGGCGTACGGACGGCAGCGAGTTCCCCGTCGAGGTCACCAGCGCCAACCTGGAGGACGGCCAGCAGGCCCAGGCCTACAACGACCTGCACAACTACACCGGCGACGAGCTGCTGATGCTCGTCGTCCGCGATCTCTCCGGAACGGTCGACACCGAGGCGGAGCTGGCGCGTTCGCAGCGGCAGACCGAGATGATCCTGCGGGCCGCCGCCGAGGGCGTGGTCGGTACGGACACCGACGGCCGCGTCGTACTCGTCAACCCCGCCGCCGCGCAGATCCTCGGCTTCCGGGCCAGCGATCTGGGCGGCCAGGAGCTGCACCCGCTGATCCTGCACTCGCGCGGTGACGGCGAGCCGTTCCCGTACGAGGACTCGCCCCTCGCCGACACCCTCAAGTCGGGGCGCAAGCACCGCGTCCGCGGGCAGGTGTTGTGGGCGAAGAACGGCAAGCAGGTGCCGGTCGACCTGACCACCGCTCCCGTACGGGACGGGGAGCAGCTCGTCGGCGCGGTGATGACGTTCACCGACCGGCGTCCGTACGAGGAACTGGTCGAGGCGCACGCGACCGAGGCCAGCGAGGCGGCCGAGCGGCACGCGACGGAGCTGGCGGAGACGATCGAGCGCCACGAGACGGAACTCGCCGCGGCCGTCGAGCGGCACACCGCCGAGCTCGCCGACCGCAGCGACCGGTACGCGGCCGAGATCGAGGAGCTCGCGGAGCGGTACGACAACACGGCCCGCCGCCATCACCAGTTGGCGGCCGTGCTGGGCGGCGCGCTGCGCGGCCCGCTGGAGGAGCTGCGCGGCGAGCTGTCGACGCTCGCCGCCGACCCGGCCGGCCAACTGTGGCCCGAGGCCAACCAGATGCTGCACCATCTGTCGGCCGGCTACGCCCGGATGACGACGCTCGTGGACAACGTCCTCGGCTACCAGCGGCTCGACGAGGGTCTGGAGCAGCTGACCAAGGTCAAGGTGCTGCTCGACGGAGTCGTGGCGGCCGGTGTCGAGGGCGCGATCGAGCTGATCGGCCCCGGCCGGGCGCAGTTCGCGGTGCACGCGCCGCCCATCGAGGCGGAGGTCGACCCCGTACGGCTGGCGACGGCGCTCGCGCATCTCACGGCCGACGTGGCGGGCGTCGACTCGACCGGCAGGACGCGGGCGGTGCCGGGCGGCGCCTACGTCGACTCGACGATCGTGGTCGCGGCGGCGCAGCGCGGGGATGTCGTACGGATCGAGGTGCGCGGACCGTTCGCGGGCGGGGATCCGGTGCACGAGCCGATCGTGCGGGGGATCGTACGGGCGCACGGCGGGGTGTTGCAGACGCACGAGATGCCGGGCATGGGTGGCAGCGCGTACGTGCTCGAAGTGCCGCTCGGGGACGGGTCGGGGACCTTCCATCCGCCCACGGCCGAGGAGAGCCGGGCGCCGGTTCAGCAGGAGGAGACGCCGGGGTCGACCGGTGGCTCCGGGCGCCCCGGCGGCGGTGGGCGCCGGCGCGCGCGGCGCGCGTCCACGGACGCGTTCCTCGGGGCTCCGGTCGAGGAGCCCGGGGAGCCCACGGGACGGCGCAGGGCGCGTACGGATGCGGCCCCGGGTCCGGATGCGCAGCCGTCCGGTCAGCGGGAACTCATCCCGGCGCAGGACTCGGGCGGGAGCAGCGGCGGCGCCCCCGGTGGGGGTACGGGCCGCAGGCGCGGCCGGCCGAGCCCGGCGGAGAACGCGGCCGGGGTCGTACCGGGCGCCGAACTCGCGGTCTCCGGCCCCCCGGCTCCGTCCCCTCCCTCCGCTCCGCAGGCCGTGGCATCCGCCGCTTCCGAGGGGTCGGTCGTGACGGCTGCCGAGGGCTCCCACCCGACCGGGCGCGCGGCGCTCGGCCAGGCCGTACCGCCGCAGGGCGTACCGCACGGCGCACAGCAGGAAGCCGCGGCGGCCGGTACGGGGCGGCGTGCCCGGCACGGTGGCCAGAACGCCCTCCCGGCCCTGCCCGCCGGCCCGTCGTCGCCCACACCCACAGCCGCGCCGCAGCAGGTTTCACAGCAGGCTCCGCAGCAACAGGCGACGGCACAGGCCACAGCACCGCAGCAACCGGCCGTCCGCCGCACCCGGCGCGCGCTGGCGCCCGCCCAGCAGCGGCCCGCGCCCGCGCCCGCCGGCGATGCCGCGCCCCCCCGCGCACAGTTCGCGCTCCCGCCGGCCGACGCCGACCGGGCGCCCACGCCCGACGCGTCGGTGCCGGGGCGCCACGACTCCGCGCGGTCGGACCCGCGCGCGGACCACACACCCCTGAGGCCGCACCCGGTCACAGCTCCGGCTCCGGCTCCGGCTCCGACTCCGGTCACGGCTCCGACGGACCAACGGCGTCGTCGTACGAACGCTCCCGCGCCGGAGACCGGCGCCGACGTCGCCCCGCCCGTGGGCCCCGACACGGACGCGGACCTGGACCTGGATCCCAACAGCTGGGCGCCGGGGATGCCCACCGCCTCCGGCGTCGGCGTGATGCCCGGCGGGCAACCCTCGTGGCCCGTCCCCGGAGCCGTACCGGCGACCGAGCACGCACACGCCCACGCGGACGACGACGTCGATGCCGATGCGGATGCCGACGCCGACGACACCGGCGGCAGCGAGGGCCGCGGCAGGCCCGGCGGAACGGCTGACGGCACGGCTGACGGCAGGACTCACCAGGACCCCCGCGCCGCCCAGCCACTGCCCCCCGCCCAGCCGTTGCCCGAGGAGGAGCCGATGTCGGCGGACTCCACGCAGGGGCGGGCGTTCAGCGTCCGTACGCTCGGCCAGGGCGTGCCCTTCTCGCAGCAGATCACCAAGCAGCAGAACCAGACCCTCGGCGCCGGCCGCCGCCGCAGGCTGTCCGCCCCGCACGAGCCTGAGGACCCCCGTACCGGCAACGGCACCGGGTCGTCCCCCTCCGGCCCCTCCCACGGCGGCCAGGGCGGCCCGCTCGGCCACGGCCCCCACTCGGAGGGCCGCGCGTACGCCATAGGTGCCCCGGACGAGGGCGCCGAGGGCCCCCAGCCCCTGGACGGCCCCGGCGGCGCGGTCGAGGTCGCCAACCGCCCCCAGCCCCGGCCCGTCGACGACGAACTGCCGCCCGAGCCGCTGGACAACCCGCGCCGGCTGCTGGTCTGGCCCGCCCCCGACGTCTCCACCCAGCAGGCCCTGAGCGACCGGGGCTACCGCCCGGTGATCGTGCACTCCCGCGAGGAGGTCGACGCGCAGATCGCGGCCTTCCCCGCGGCGCTGTTCGTGGACCCGCTGACCGGCCCCATCACCCGTACCGCGCTCCAGTCGCTGCGCCAGGCCGCCGTCGCCGCCGAGGTCCCGGTGCTGGTGACGGCCGGGCTCGGGCAGGCGACGCGCGAGGCGGCGTACGGCGCCGACCCCGCCGTACTGCTCAAGGCCCTGGCGCCGCGCGACAGTGAACAGCACCCGCCACGCGTGCTGTTGATCGAGGAGAGCGAAGAGATCGCGCTCGCGCTGACGGCGACGCTGGAGCGCCGCGGCATGCAGGTGGCGCGCGCGGGGACGGACAGCGACGCGGTCACGCTCGCGGGCCAGATGCGGCCGAACCTGGTGGTCATGGACCTGATGCAGGTACGGCGCCGGCGCGCGGGCATCATCGACTGGCTGCGCGCGAACGGCCAGTTGAACCGTACGCCGCTGGTCGTCTACACCTCCACCGGCATCGACCGCGCGGAACTGCCGCAGCTCTCCGCCGGGGAGACCGTGCTCTTCCTCGCCGAGCGGTCCACGAGCGAGGACGTACAGGCGCGGATCGTGGACCTGCTCGCGAAGATCGGCACCAACTGACCCTCGGGGAGGGCCGGTTGGTGCCGTCGGAAACGCGCCGGGAATGATCTAGAGGCGCGTGACGTCCAGCTCCCCGTCCGCGTACTGCTTCCGGATCACCTTCTTGTCGAACTTGCCGACGCTCGTCTTCGGTACCGAGTCCACCACCGACCAGCGTTCCGGCAACTGCCACTTGGCGATCTTCCCGGCGAGGAAGGTCTTCAGCGACGCGTAGTCGGCGCTCGCGCCCTCCTTCAACACGACTGTCGCGAGAGGCCGTTCGCCCCACTTCTCGTCGGGCACGGCGACCACGGCGGCCTCGGCGATGTCCGGGTGCGCCATGAGCGCGTTCTCCAGCTCCACGCTGGAGATCCACTCGCCGCCGGACTTGATGACGTCCTTCGCGCGGTCGGTGAGGGTGAGATAGCCGTCGGGGCTGATGACGCCGACGTCACCCGTCTTCAGCCAGCCGTCCTCGCTGAACTTGTCCTCGGGCTTGAGCGGTTCGGCGCCGGCGCCGCCGTAGTAGGCGGCGGCGATCCAGGGCCCGCGTACCTCCAGCTCACCGGCCGACTCGTTGTCCCACGGCAGCGTGTCGCCGCCGGGACCGGTCAGCCGCGCCTCGACGCCGGCCGGGAAACGGCCCTGCGTGACGCGGTACGGCCACTCCTCCTCGGCGGTGAGACCGGCGGGCGGGTTGGACATCGTGCCGAGCGGCGAGGTCTCCGTCATGCCCCAGGCGTGACAGAGCCGTACACCGAGCTTGTCGTACGCCTCCATCAGCGCGGGCGGGCAGGCCGAGCCGCCGATCGTGACGCGGACCATGGACGTCAGATCGCGGGGCTTGGCGGTGACCTCGGCGAGCATCGCCTGCCAGATCGTCGGCACGGCGGCGGCGTGCGAGGGCTTCTCGCTCTCGATCATGTCGGCCAGCGGGGCGGCCTGCAGGAACCGGTCGGGCATCAGCATGCCGACACCGGTCATGAACGTGGCATGCGGCAGGCCCCAGGCGTTGACGTGGAACTGCGGTACGACGACGAGAGTCGTGTCCTTGTCCGTCAGGCCCATCGACTCGGCCATGTTGATCTGCATCGAGTGCAGATAGATCGAACGGTGCGAGTAGACGACACCCTTGGGCTCGCCGGTGGTGCCGGAGGTGTAACACATGGCGGCTGCGGTGCGTTCGTCCAGCTCGGGCCAGTCGTACGTGGTGGGCCGGCCGGCGATCAGGTCCTCGTACTCGTGCACCTGGACACGGCCCTCGGTCCCGGCGACGGCTTCGGCGAGCGGCCCCCGGTCACCGGGGCCGGAGACGACGACGTGCTCGACGGTCGGCAGGTGGGGGAGGAGCGGCGCGATCAGCGGGACCAGGGAGCCGTTCACGAGGACGACGCGGTCGGCGGCGTGGTTGACGACCCAGATCAACTGCTGGGGCGGGAGCCGGAGGTTGAGCGTGTGGAGGACGGACCCCATGGAGGGAATCGCGAAGTATGCCTCGACATGATCTGAGTTGTTCCACATGAGAGTGGCGACCCGCTCGTCGCGCGTCACACCGAGTTCGTCGCGCAGCGCGCCGGCGAGCTGTGCCGCGCGCGCGCCGATCTCGGCGAAGCTGCGGCGCTGCGGCTCACTCTCCCCGGTCCAGGTGGTGACCTGCGACTTCGCGTGGATGGTCATCCCGTGGAGCAGGATGCGGGTCACAGTCAGCGGTACGTCCTGCATGGTGCTCAGCACGGCGTCCTCCCGGTGGGCGCTGGCGCTACGCGACAGCGGCGCAGCATGGCGTGGCATGGCAGAAAGGTTTGCGGAGATTCTGCGCACATACCACGCGGTATGTCACTACCCGGGAGTAGAAAACACTGGATGTGGAGCGGGAGGGTCCGCCGGTTTCGCTGGCGGGCTGCCGGCTTGTGGGCGGCTCACCGGCGTGCTTTTCGCCGGCGGGCTGTTGGTCGGCGGGCACCCGCACCGGCGCCGGCACCGGGACGGGTCAGCGGACGGGCACCAGCTCCGGGTCCTCGCGGAGTTTCCCGAGCGCGCGCGACACCGCGCTCTTGACCGTACCGACGGAGACCCCGAGCACCTCGGCGGTCTGGACCTCGCTCAGGTCCTCGTAGTAACGCAGCACCACCATCGCGCGCTGCCGGTCGGGCAGCTTCATCACGGCGCGCCACATGGCGTCGTGGAGCACCTGCTCCTCGGCGGGGTCGGGCGCGGGAAGACCGGCCGGCTCGGGCAGCTCCTCGCAGGCGAACTCGTCGACCTTGCGCTTGCGCCACTGCGAGGTACGGGTGTTGACGAGAGCCCGGCGGACGTACCCGTCGAGGGCACGGTGGTCCTCGATCCGGTCCCAGGCGACGTACGTCTTGGTGAGCGCGGTCTGCAGCAGGTCCTCGGCGTCACTCGGATTCGCGGTGAGCGAGCGAGCGGTCCGCAGCAGCACGGGCCCCCGCGCCCGTACGTACGACGAGAAGGACTTGTAGGGCGGCGCGTGCGCATGGGACTGCTGATGCGGGTGGACATGAGCGGGTGGATGTGAGTTCGGGTGGTACGGCGAGTACGAGGCCGCCTTGGGGGCGCTCGCGCAGAGGGGCGTGGTCATGACTCCACGCTAGGAGCGGGCCCATCTCAGGGGATCGGCCCCAGGTCCCGAAGCTTCGTCCGCCTCAGGGAGTAGGAGTGGTGCTTGGTCCACCTCCTGAAGATGGAGGAGGCGAGGACACTCGTCAGGGTCCACCCCGGAGGCGGAGGGCCGCTGTTGATCTTCGGCGCCTTGTCGCGTGGTGGCCGTGAGGCCTTGCGGGAACGGCGCTCCGGACGTCTCCGCAGGTGGGAGCGGTGCGGGCCGCGCACGCGAGGGCGGGGGTGTCGGAGCCGTACACCTCAGTGAGGAGGGAAAGGCGACCACCGGCGGGTGGTACGGGGGTGTCGGACGTCCACCCGGGGTTAGAGGGGGTGGGGCGGCGAGGGCGCCGGGTGGGCCTGGCTTGGGGCCCGGCGGGCGCGCCCCGGCGCAGAACGAGGACGGTCTGCGCAACGGCACCGAAGTACCGTCACGCAGACCGCCGCTCACCCCTCAGCCCTCAGCAGGCCCCCCGTCGGGCCGCGTATCACCAGAGGTTGACGAAGTTCACCGCGATGTTCTCGTTGGACTGGTCGATCACCGTGAACCCGGAGCCGTTCACATTGGCGGTGTTGTTCTGATTCGACGCGCCGGCGCCGGTCGCCACCTGCTGGGTCGTCGTCGAGTTGCCCGAGTTGTCGTCGCCCACACCACTGCCCACGATCGTGGCCACGCTGGCGTTCGATCCGTCGTCCGCGAAGTCATCGGCCGACGCCGAGCCGGTGAAGAGAGCCGCAGCGAGGGGGAGAGCGGCGACAGCGGCGAAGACGCGGGCGGTACGGAAGCTTGCCATGTCAGTTCCTCCAGGAACGAGATCTTCTGAACGAGAAGTACGGCTTTTGCCGGGGCAGTTGGCCGACCGCCTCGACGTTGTGCTCGACGTCGCGGACTCAGAATTGCCCACCGAATCCCCTCCGAACCAGCCCTGAGCGGGTTATTCCCTCGCAAGCGTGAGGACATGTCGATAAACCCCCTTCGCGACATCAACAGGCCAGTTCGGTAGGTATGCACGCGTACGGAGCGCGGCACGACCCTGCTCCCGCAAGGGGTGAAGCGTTTCGGCACACTTTCGGCCAATCTTTCCCACTCCCCTTCTTCGAACAACAGTGCGAACATAGACCCATGGCCATCACCGCCCCGCACACGACCACCCTGGCCCTCGCATACGCCCTCTCCGCAGCGGAGAGCGGGTTTCCCGTCATCCCGCTGTCCCCCAGCAAGCTCCCCGCCCTGCGCTCGCCCCATCGGGACGAGCCGGGCGGAGGTCCCGGCGGAAGCCCCGGCGGAAGCCCCGGCGGGAGTCCCGGCGGAAGTGTCGGCCGGGGCGCCCATCCGTGCCGAGGTGAATGCGGCCGCCTCGGTCACGGCGTGCACGACGCCACGACCGATCCGGCGGGCGTGCGGGCGCTGTTCGCCGCCGCGCCCTGGGCGACGGGGTACGGCATCGCCTGCGGACGGGCGCCGCACCACCTGGTCGGCATCGACCTGGACGTCACGCCGACGACTGCGGATACGAGTACGAGTACCGGTACGGCTACGGGAACGGCTACGGCTACGGCGGAGCCCACGCCGGACTCGGTGGCCGCGCTCCAGCAACTTGCCTTCCAGCACCTGTTCACGCTGCCGGAGACCGTGGTCGTGCTCACCCCCAGCGGCGGCCGGCACATCTGGCTGTCGGGCCCGGCGGGCATCACGGTCCCCAACTCGGCGGGCCGCCTGGCGCCCGGCATCGACGTACGGGGCGCGGGCGGCTATCTCGTCGGACCGGGCTCCGTCACCGCCCGTGGCGCGTACCGGCTCGCCCCCGGCTCGGCCGGCCTCACCCCGGCGCCCTGCCCACGCGCCCTGCTGCGCCTGCTCACGCCCCCCGAGCGCGGTCGCCACGCGGGACCGGGAGGCCATCGGGGCGGCCGGCCGCAGCAGGGCCACGGTCTGGTGCAGTTCGTACTCGCCGCGCACGCGGGCCAGCGCAACACCCGGCTGTTCTGGGCGGCCTGCCGGGCGTACGAGCACGGCTTCGGCGACTCACTGGTGGAGAAGCTGGTCGACGCCGCCGTACGGACGGGCCTGACCGAACACGAGGCGCGCGCGACGATCGCCTCGGCGTCACGCCTGACGGCGGGCCCCGCGTAGCGTCGTACACAGCGAGCGGGGGCGCCCACCGCCTCGAACCGCGGTGAACGCCCCCGTCATCGGTCGCCTACAGCACGTCGATGCTCAACGTGGCTTTGTTGTTCGCCTTGTTGGTGTCGTACACGGGGTCGATGTCGTAGTTCGACGTGGCCTTGACCACGCCGGACGTGTCGGCCCGCCGACTCTTGTCGATCTTCAGGACAATGGCGAACGCCTCGATCTCCCCGACCTCCAGGGTGTAGTCGTCCTCCTGGCAGACGTACTTCGGGTGCCCCGGCTCCGAGGGGCCGGTCGGTCCGTCGATCCCGAACGGCAGGCAGTTCTCGGGGACTTCGACGGCCGTCGTGCCCTTGGGGATGTTCACGAGGAGCGCCGGGTGGTCGTCGCTCTCGTTGTTCTGGATCCAGCCCGGTCCGTCGTTGCGGATCGAGGGCGTGACGACGACCTTGGCGCCGGGCTTCCCCTTGGCCTCGTCCCCCGTCGCGACGAGATCGGCCGAGCTGTCCGTGTCCAGCGCGAGCCGGCGGTTGGCCTGGTCGTAGCCCTCCCCCGGGTCTTCGCCGGTGCGGCTCGTGCCGTACTCGACGACCTCCATCAGCGCCTTCTTCAGCACCTTGAACTTCACCGGCACCGTGTAGCTCTCGCCGGGCGCGATGCCGACATCCAGCTCGCACACGGCCTGCTTGATCTTGTCCCCGACCGTCGAGTACGTACAGCCGTCGACGGGCGCGGTGAAGGCCAGCCCGCGGGTGAGCCGCAGCCGGAAGGTGACACCGTCGGTGGCGGCGGTGCCGTTGTTGGTGAGGGTGACGGAGTCGTTGCGGACCTCGCCCGGGCTGAGCTGATTCCCCGACAGCTCAGACACGGTCAGATCCGGCGTGATGGGCTCGTCCGCGTACGCGCCCGGCGCGAAGGCGAGCGGCAGGGCGGCGGCAACCGCGGCCGCTGCCACGGTTGTTGAGGTGAGGCGCGAGAGGCGCTTGTGGTGGCGCACGGTGGGTCTCCTCGAACGTACTCGAACGCACAGAACAGGACGGTGTGTCCAGTTGGTCACCTGCTAGACACCAGAATTCCACCGCTGGTTGTGCGCGGAGATGTGGAGGAACGATGACCGGGCCGCGTGACGGCGCGCCTTGTCGGCGACGTAACGGTGTCGGCGCCCGTCCCCTCCCCCGAGGACGAGCGCCGACGCACATCACGACAAGCTGCTCGGTGAGCTGTTGGGTGGATCGCTCAGCGAGCCGTTGAGTGAGCCGTTCAGCAGACCTTGTAGTCGACGCGGGTCGAGTTGTACGAGCAGGTGTCCACCAGGGCCCCTGTCGACTTCTTGAGCGTGGCCTTGTCCCGGTCGTTGTTCCAGACGTACGCGGCCCGCCCCTGATAGCGGTTGGCCGCGGTGTTCGTGCCCCTACCCGTGCGCACGGTCACGGTCTTGCCCCGGGCGAGGGAGTAACTGCCGAACGTGTACTTGTGACTTGACGCGTCGACGACCGTCCAGCCCGTCAGGCTGACGGCCCTGGTGGTGGTGTTGCGGATCTGTACGTACTCGGCGTTGAGACTGGCGTTGGTACGAAGGTCAGTGCCGGGGCTGTCGTAGTAGACCTTGTACAGATGAACCGAACCGACGGCCTGAGCCTGCGTCGGCAACAGAACCGTTCCGGCGACCACCGCGGCCGTGGCGGCGACGGTGGAAAGCGTGCGGGAATAGCGCATGTGCGTCCTCTGATCGAGGCCGGGCACCCCCCAAAGGGCCCGGCAGGCGCCCAGAGTATGACCAAGCGTCCACAACCGTTTCTCTTTTCAAGAACAAGGACATACCGGCCGGTAGAGCGACCAACTCCCGTACAGTGAGCCCCATTTCGCGCCGAACGGACGCGGCGTACCGGCGGGGCCGGATCAACCCCTTCAATCCCTTCAGCGCCTTCAGCGCCTTCGGCCCGGCGCCCGGCGGAGGGCCGGATCGGCATCGGGCGCGTGTCCTCTCCGCGGGTCACCGACGCGTGCGCGACGATCAGCCTCGCCCCGTACCCGACCAAGGAGGCACCCGACCGCGAGCGTCCAGGCCACCAACACCTTCCACACCGAACCGGGCCGTGCCACCGAACTCATCGCCACCCTGCGACGGGTCCTGCCCGACACGCTCACCCACGGCGGCTGCGAGGAGATCCGCCTGTGGCGCGACCAGGACCACGAGGACAAGGTGGTGTCGGTGACCCGCTGGACCACCCGAGGCCACTACGAGGACTACCTCGACTGGCGGGGCGGACAAGGCGACACCGCGATGTTCCGGGAGATGCTCATCAAGGACATGGAGATCAGCTACTACGACGAGGTCTTCACCGTCGACCAGGGCACGCAGACCCCGCCCGCGTAAAAGCCCGCTCCGGGACCGGAGATCCCCGATGAAACCGGTGACCCGGGCCGTCAGCATGCGCGCGGCCTCAAGTGCCTCCTGCTCGCCGACGAGTTCCCCGGCGATGCGCAACACCGGGCCGGCCAGGCGGGCGAGGGCCTCGGGCGGTGCGTGCGGCGAGTACATGGGCCCCACGCCGCGCTTCTTCGGCTACCTGGTGAGCAAGGCGGATTGCACGAAGAAGACGCTCTCTGACCTGAGCAGAGAGGCGGCCATCCCCCGAGGCGCCGTCCGGCTCCGGCGACAGCGACCTCGCGCCTGCCGACGTCGCTGTTCGAGGCCGACTATCTCCTCGTCGAACGCGCGAAAATCTGCGTCGGCCGGAGTAGACATTGGGCGGTGGTGTGGTTATGGTTTCTCTCGTAGCCCAGAGAGACAGCAGGGCCTGGCAGAGACGAACTGCCGGGCAGCAGCACGAAAGTCGCAGTTCGCAGGTCGGTGCGGCGGTGGAGTTCCGAAGCCAGAGCGGTTGCAGGACGGTGACGGGACTGACGGCCGGACCGGGTGGCCCGCAGATTCAGGGGCCGCCACAGCGGTATCGCAGTACACGCAGATAGCAGTGCAGTACCAGCGGTTCCTCGGTAAAGGCGTCGGCTGCGGGCGCGCGTGCCGGGAGGTTCGGCAGTGGGGTTCCAAGCCAGAGCAGACGCACGACGGGCGACGGGGCTGGCTGCCGGAGAGTGGTGCTTACACAGACCACCAGTAGTACAGAGCAGTGCGCAGTACCAGCAGTAGGTAAGTGATTGATCCCAGAGGGAAGAAACGGAGGAGGCGAGCGCCATCAGGATCGCCCGGGCGGAGTCAATGAGCCCGGGTACCGCAGGACATCGATAGTGAGGTGGTCTCCGGTCAAGCAACCGCGATCCCCGCATTCCCCGTCCTCTCCCGGACGGTCGTGCGGACACAGAAGGCCGGCGCAGGAACAGGGCCGGCAGATGGTGTAGTAGTCCCTTCGGGGCCCTGGTGCCACTTGGCACCAGGGCCCCTCCAGCGCGTTCCACAGAGAGGTGCGATGACAGCAGACGACTCGTTCGGCCGTCTAGATGACGACGACTACCCCGCCTACACGATGGGCCGGGCCGCCGAGATGCTCGGCACCACCCAGAGTTTTCTCCGCGCCGTCGGCGAAGCCCGCCTCATCACCCCACTGCGCTCCGAGGGCGGACACCGCCGCTACTCCCGCTACCAGCTGCGCATCGCCGCGCGTGCACGCGAACTCGTCGACCAGGGCACCCCCATCGAGGCCGCCTGCCGCATCGTCATCCTCGAAGACCAGCTTGAGGAAGCCCAGCGCATCAACGCCGAACACCGCCGCAGCGCCGCACCGCCGGACCCGACGGCCACAACCTGAGACCCGCGACTTCCCCACGATCCTCGCGGGCCGTCGCCCGCGCATGCTGCCCGGAACTCAAAGCGTTCCGGGCAACTTCGTCTTCACAGCCATTGGATCAGAGGGAATCGAGGGGGTAGTTCCCAGGAGTCCGGGAGTAGCGTCACGCCGACGGAGAGCGGCCTCCCGTCTCCCCATCTCCCGGTTCGGACGGCACGTTGCCACCCCGTCAGCCGGCGGGTGCGCGCAGGAGTCTGTCCGGTGCTCTCGGGCAGCGCCCGGCGCGCTAGACGAGCGAGACGGCGTGGCCTCGTCAGTCGCGGCCGCCCTTGTCCGCCGTCGGCCAGGTGCCGGTGGCCCGTTCGATGGCCTTGGCGCCCGAGCGGTCCACGGCACTGCGTACCACGGCGAAGAGGGCGCCCTGCACGGCCGCGGCGAACAGCACCTCGCCCCACCCGCGGTCGCGGTCCAGCGCGTCGGGTGCGTCGTCCTCGTGCCGGATCGCCTTCCACGTCTTCTGGAAGACGAGCCCGGCCAGTGTTCCGCCCACCCAGCCGAGGGCGAATCCGACGGGCTTGTAGGCGAGCGGCAGCTTCTGCTTCTTCTTCACCGGTGTCTCCCTCTCTGATACCGACCCCTTACGCGCGGGCTCGTGGGACACCTCACGGGTGCCCTCCGACGGCAACCCCACACCGGGGACCGCGGTCCCGCCGCCGCTGCCGGCCGTCCCGCCGGGGCGGCATCCCGTCGGGGCGGCATCCCGTCGGTGGTCACGCCGGGCGGGAGCGTTCGTGACGGTGAGCCGATGGGTCATGCGGTCGTACGCGTGGTGGGAACTCCCAGTGCGAGCAGGGCGGTGTCGTCTTCGAGTCCGTTGCCGAAGCTCTTCAGCAGCCCGGTCAGCGCGGTGATCATCTCGCCGGCTGTGGCGGGGGCGCGATCAGCGGCGAAGGCGCGCAGAGCGTCGTCGCCGAACAGTCGGTTGCGGGCGGGGCCGGTCCGGGCCTCGGTCAGGCCGTCGGTGTAGAGCAGGAGTGTGTCGCCGGGGGCGAGTGTGGTTTCCGCGGTGCTGAACGAGGCGGCCGGCAACGCGCCGACGAGCAGCCCGCCGGGGGTGGGAAGGTAGTCCGTGTCCCCGTCGGCCCGTATGACCAGTGCCGGGGGGTGTCCGCCGGAGGCGAGGCGGACAGTGGTGCGGCCGTTGTCGGCGCCGGAGCCAGAGTCGGGGGCGGGGGTGATGATGCCGAAGATGGCGGTGCAGTAGCGAGGGTCTCCGCTGTTGGTGTACTGCTCGTGCAGGACGGCGTTCAGCGTGGTCAGGGCTTCGGCCGGCTCGGGGTTGTGGAGAGCTGCGCCTCGCAGTGTGTAGCGAGTCAGTGACGTGAGGGACGCCGCGGCGGGTCCCTTTCCGCATACGTCGCCGAGGAAGAACGCCCACCGGCCGCGGTCGATGGGGAACAGGTCGTAGAAGTCGCCGCCGAGACGGTCGGGGGACGCGGTGTGGTAGTAGACGGCCGCCTCCATCCCCGGCACCGCGGGCAGGGTGGCGGGCACGAGCGATCGTTGCAGGACACCGAGCGCGTCAGCGAGTCGTTCCCGGTCCGTCTCGGCCCGCCGACGGGCTTGCTCGGCCTCGGCACGTGCCTGTTCGGCTTCCTGGCGCCGGCGCAGGAGTTCCTCTTCGTAGGCACGCCGGTCGGAAGCGTCGAAGACAGTGGTACGGATCAGCAGTGGCTCGCCCGCACTGCCGTGTTTGACCACGGAGGAGACCAGCACCGGCAGACGGCGCCCGTCGGCGGTCTTCATCTCCAGTGCGATGCCGCGCAGTTGGCCCTGCATGCGAAGCAGCGGCGCGAAGTGCGTCTCGTGATAGAGCTTCCCGCCGACGGTGAGAAGATCGGCGAAGCGGACCCGGCCCACCACGGTTGCGCGCTCCAGGCCGAGCCAGTCCAGCAGCGTGGCGTTGATCCTGGCGATGGTGCCGTCCATGAGCGTCGACAGATAGCCGCACGGGGCCGACTCGTACAGGTCCTCGGCGCTGTCCTCCAGCAACGAGGTGAACGCGGCGTCCGTACCCATCGTGCTCCCGGCCTCCGCCCTGGGCTCCGGCTCCTCGCCCGTGGAGCACATCACCGTTGGGCGGCCAGAAAGCGGAGAATCGCTTCGTTGGTGGCCTCCGGTGCGCTCAACTGCGGGCAGTGGCCGGTGGCGTCCAGGGTGATCAGGCTGGAGGCGGGAACCGCGGCGTGCACGTACGCGCCGACCTCGCGGGGTGCGATCGCGTCCTGCGAGCACTCCAGGATCAAGGTCGGGACCGTCACGCTCTTCAAGTCCTCGCGACTGTCGGACAGGAAGGTGGTGCGGGCGAAGACCCGGGCCATGTCGGGGTCGGTGGCACAGAAGCTGTTGGTCAACTCCTGCCCCAACTCCGGCCGCTCCGGATTGCCCATGATCACCGGCGCCATCGCGGAGGACCACCCCAGATAGTTCGATTCCAGCGAGTCCAGCAGCTCGTCGATGTCCTGTGCGCTGAAGCCGCCCCGGTAGCCGTCGTCGTCGATGTAGCAGGGCGAGGGCGCCACCATCACCAACGCCCCGATACGCTCCGGGGCCGTGCGCGCGGCCAGGACCCCGACCATGGAGCTGACCGAATGCCCGACGAACACCGCCCGCTCCAGGTCCAGCTCCTCGCAGACGTCCACCACATCCTGGGCGTAGCCCCGCAATGAGGAGTACCGCTCCGGGTCCCAGGCCGACAGATCCGACCCACCGGAGCCGACGTAGTCGAACAACACCACGCGGTACCGCTTCGCCAGGACCGGCACGGCCAGCCGCCACATGTTCTGATCACAGCCGAACCCGTGTGCCAGCACCACCACCGGGCCGTCAACCGGGCCCGTGAGGCTCACGTTGTTCCTATGGCGAACATCCATGCCAGCCCATCCTTTCATTCAGCCAAAGAGATCCCGAAATCGGTGTCAGTCACTGACCGCTTGGCCTATTACGAAAAAAGGCAACCCGGGTGGTCAGGCAGGAGTGATATTCTCCGCATACGGCCCTTTCCGCCCATTCGCGAGGCTGAAAGTCACTTCCTGTCCCTGCTGCAGCCCAGAAATGCTTTCGGTGGCGATATGCGCGTAGTGAGCGAATACATCGGCGCCGCCATCAGCCGGTTCGATGAATCCGAAACCCTTCGCCATGTTGAACCACTTGACGGTGCCACTGGCCATTGCGGACTCCTCCCGAGTACTGAGTGACGACCGGCGTGACACGCAGGCCCCGAAGCTCAGGCGCTTACCGGCCGGAGAGCCGGTTCGATGAGCACCACGGCGTCCACGGTGAACGCCAGTGGGGCCCGCCTCCCGAAGGGCGGGCCCCAACACGTCGCGATGTCAGCGATCAGGCGGGAGTGATGTTCTCCGCCTGCGGGCCCTTCTGGCCCTGGGTGACGTCGAAGTTCACCTTCTGGCCCTCCTGCAGCTCACGGAAACCGGAGGCAGAAATGTTCGAGTAGTGGGCGAACACGTCAGCGCCGCCACCGTCCTGCTCGATGAAGCCGAAACCCTTTTCCGCGTTGAACCACTTGACAGTGCCACTGGCCATTTTGAATCTCCTTCGGGGCAAAGCCCTGAATTACACACCGTGTGCAACTCGCATCGCTGCGATGATCACCCGCCCGGAAACTGACCGGAAATACATAAGCGCAATCCGCCGACAAAGAGCCGGGAAGCACACTTGAAGTCTTTGGGATCCACAACTGCAACTGAGCTTGACACTAGCACGGGCAGAAGAGCCCCACGGAGATATCGAATATCACTCTCCGGCCACCTTATAAACACTCGCCGCGGGACGGGTTGATATCTGCATCTGCCAGAACAGATTCACGTCAGCGGCCGGCGCAGTACCTCGAATTCGTTCTGCACCCCAGGCTGCCCGGCAGCCGCGGCCGTGCCCACCTGCGGCATGAGCCCATGAGATGTCAGGCGCCCGTCGTGCGGGGGCGCGCGTGACTCGATCCACGCAGCTGTTCGTTGATGCGCTGTGCCTCATCGAGTTGGTCTTCGAGGATGACGATGCGGCAGGCGGCCTCGACGGGGGTGCCCTGGTCGACGAGTTCGCGTGCACGGGCGGCGATTTTCAGCTGGTAGCGGGAGTACCGGCGGTGGCCGCCGTCCGAGCGCAGCGGGGTGATGAGGCGGGCCTCGCCGATGGCCCGGAGGAAGGCGGGGGTGGTGCCGAGTATCTCGGCGGCGCGGCCCATCGTGTACGCGGGGTAGTCGTCGTCGTCGAGTCGCTCACGGGAACTTTCTGCGGTCATTCGCACCTCGGTTCGGGAACGCGTTGAGAGGCCCCGATGCCAGGCGGCACCGGGGCCCGAAGGACTGCAACACCATCACCGGCTTACTGCTGTGCCGGCCTTCTGTATCCGCGTGGTCGCCCTGGGGGATGCGGGCGATCCGGGGATCGCGAAATGCGTGACCGTGGGACCACCTTCCATTCCGGGGCCTACGGCACCGGGACGACTACGTCCTCGCCCGGGAGATCCTGATGGCGTCTGCCTCCTTCTTTCCTCTTCGCTGCCTGTCAATCTGTCCTGCCTCTTGGCTACGAGGAAAACACTACCCACCGACAGCAGCAGATGTCTACTCTCGCCGTGACAGATTTTCTGTAAGGGATGCTATCGGGCTTCTGCTGTCCACACCCTGAGAAAAGGTGCGTGCGCTACACCAGATCTCTGATGTGAGGTCCGCAAGAGCGGGCATGGAGGCTGTCACGGCAGATCGGCACAACCAACGACAGGCGGGATGTGCGCGCATGATCCCCACGCAGGTCACCGTCACCTCCAATCCCCCACCGACCGTGGTGCGGGGAGCCGGCCGACAGAGCATCCACCGGGCCCGCGAGGCCACCCGCGCCTTCACCGATCTTCTCTGCCCGGCGCCGGACCCCAACGTGGCGGACACCCTCGTACTGGTGGTCTCCGAACTCGTCACCAACGCGGTGCGCCATGGCGGCGGCAAGTACACCCTCGAACTGTCCGCCGACCCCGGCGTCTTGACCGTCGCTGTCACCGACCCCACCCCGGCCCATCCGCGCGAGCGCACCCCCGACCTCAACGGCAGCGCCGGCGGTTTCGGCTGGCACATGGTCCGTGACCGGCACATACACGGAGGGCGCCCGGCGCTCGACCGCGTCCATCAGACGCACCGCCACGTGCTCGGCGGGGTGGACCAAGCGGCGGGGTTGCCGAACGCCTGGGAGAGTGAGAGGCATGTGGCCGGTCGCGCCGGGTACCTGGCGGCCGGCCCACTCGGGGCCCATGGACCAGGGCTGGAGGGCTGATGGCCGTACGACACCGATTGATCGAACGGTCCGTTTCGGACGTGTGGGCGGTGCTCGCCGACGGTTCGCGGTACGGCGACTGGGTGGTCGGTACGTCCGGGACACAGCCGAGAGAAGGCGTGTGGCCGCAGGTCGGTTCCAGCATCACGTACACGGTCCGGCTGGGGCGGTGGTCGGCGTCGGGCAGCACGATCGTCCGTCGGTGCGAAGAGCCCGGGGTGTTGGAGCTGGAGGCGGACAGCGGATGGCTCGGCACCGCGCGGATCGCCGTCGAGGTCCGGCCCTGGGGCGAGAACGCCCTGGTCGTCGTCGATGAGCATCCGCTGCGCGGACCGGGCGGGCTCCTTCACAACACGGCCGTGGACACTCTGATCCAGCTCCGTCACCGCAGCATGCTCGCCCGCCTGGCGGAGGTCGTGGAGAACACTCCTGGGCACGCGCGCACAAGGGGCTGAGGCAGAGCCCGAGGCCCGAGACAGGGCCCCCGAGGCAGAGGCCCTAGCAGGAGTCCGAAACAAGAACTTGAACCGGCCGCGCGGGCGCCTGCCCGTGGCCTTCTCGGCACAGCTGTGAAACGGAGAACACCAGGAGGCTGTCATGCCGGACGCGGTGGTCATCGGTGCGGGACCCAACGGTCTCGTCGCGGCGAATCTGCTCGCCGACGCCGGATGGAGCGTGGAGGTCCTTGAAGCGCAGCCCGAGCCGGGCGGGGCGGCCCGCAGCGACCGTGGAGTCCATCCCGACTATGTGAGCGACCTCTTCAGCTCCTTCTACCCGCTCGCCGCCGCTTCTCCGGTCCTCGCGGACCTGGATCTTCAACGGGAGGGCCTGCGCTGGGAGCACGCCCCGCGTGTCCTGGCACATCCGCTGCCGGACGGCCGGTGCGCGGTCCTCGCACGCGGGGCGGCGGACACCGCCGCGAACCTGGACACGTTCGCGGCGGGCGACGGGGCGGCCTGGCTCGATCTCGTCAACACCTGGAACCGCCTGGGCCCCGACCTGCTGGGCGCCCTCTTCACCCCCTTCCCGCCGGTTCGGTACGGGGCCCGGCTCGCCGCGCGGCTCCGGGGCGCCGGCGGTCTGCGGCTGGTCCGGAGCCTGGTGCTGCCCGTCCGGCGCCTGGGGGAGGAGCAGTTCGGGGGCGAAGGCGGCAGGCTCCTGCTCGCGGGCAACGCGCTGCACGCCGACCTCGGCCCCGAAGCGGCCGGCAGCGGGGGCTACGGCTGGCTGATGTCCATGCTCGGGCAGACCTACGGCTTTCCGGTGCCCGTCGGTGGCGCCGGAGCCCTTACGTCGTCGCTGGTGAGACGGCTGGAGCGGCGCGGCGGGACGGTCAGGTGCGGAGAGAAAGTGACGGAGGTCGTCGTACGGGGCGGCCGGGCCGTCGGCGTACGCACCGAACAGGGCGAGAGCGTGCCGGCGTCCCGTGCCGTGCTCGCCGACGTGTCCGCACCCGCCCTGTACGGCGAACTGGTCGACGCGGCCCATCTGCCCGGCCGGCTGCTGGACGATCTGCGCCGTTTCCAGTGGGACTTCGCGACCTTCAAGGTCGACTGGGCGCTGAGCGGACCGGTGCCCTGGACGGCACCGGAGGCCGCGAGGGCGGGCACGGTCCACCTGGCCGACGGTGTCGACGGCCTCACCCGCTTCGCCGCGCGGCTCGCCACCGGGCAGGTGCCGGACCGCCCCTTCCTTCTCTTCGGGCAGATGACCACCACTGATGCCACCCGCTCACCGGCCGGCACCGAATCGGCCTGGGCCTACACGCACGTGCCGCACCGGATCAAGGGCGACGCGGGTGCGGACGGCCTGACCGGGGCGTGGGACCGGTCGGAACAGGAGGCCATGGCCGACCGTATCGAAACCGAGGTGGAACGCTGGGCGCCCGGCTTCCGCTCCCGTATCAGGTCCCGCCGCATCCTCGCGCCTCCCACCCTTCAGGCGATGGACGCCAACCTGCACGGCGGCGCCATCAACGGGGGCACCGCCGCCATGCACCAGCAACTGGTGTTCCGCCCCAGCCCCGGAACCGGCCGGCCCGAGACTCCGGTCAAGGGGCTGTACCTCGCCTCCGCCTCCGCCCACCCGGGTGGCGGTGTCCACGGCGCCCCCGGCGCCAACGCGGCCCGCGCGGCGCTCCGCGGCCGGGCCGGCCTGCGTCTTCGCCCGCCGGCCCTTCCGTGGGTCGTACGGGCCGGACAGGACGCATCGGGAAATTCGCGGTCCGCAGACCGGCCCCAGGCGGGTTCGGGCGCGTGACCTGCGGCGGATGAGGGCCGCGCGGGTGAGAAGTGCGATTTCGGGGGCACTGGAGGGCGGTGACGGCTGTGACGTGTGCGCCCCGTGGTTGTGCGCTCCCCGTCCGGGACGGGACCGGAGCCTGGTTCCCACCACGGTCCGACCGGTGGTTCCCACGGGTCCGACCGGTGGTTTCCACGGCGCCGGAGGCTCGGACACCGCGGGACCGCAGAGGGATGAGGTGAGTCGATGATCGGTCTGATCAGTACCTACGGCCAGGGCGGTCGTGTGATGCTGCCCCGCGGCGTCTACGCCCCCCAGGGAGACTCACTGCTGCTGCGTGACGCCCTCGACAGGGAGGAGGTCGGCACGGGGACGGCCGTCCTGGACGTGGGGACCGGCTCGGGCTTCCTCGCCCTCGCCGCGGCGCGACGGGGCGCGCGGGTGACCGCTGTGGACCGTACCCGCCGTGCCGTTCTCACCACCCGCCTGAACGCGGCAGTCGCCGGGCTGCGGGTCGAGGCCGTCCGTGGCGATCTCCTGGCCCCCACCGTCGGCAGACGGTTCCATCTCATCCTCAGCAACCCGCCGTACGTACCCGCGCCCGACCCCGCCCTGCCGCTTCGAGGCGCCGCCAGGGCATGGGACGCGGGCCACGACGGACGCCTGCTCATCGACCGGCTCTGCGACACGGCGGCCGGGTCGCTCCACCCCGGCGGGGCACTGCTCCTCGTTCACTCGGCGCTGTGCGGGGTACCCGCGACCCTGGACCGCCTGAAGCGCGGGGGCCTGTCGGCCGAGGTGACGGATCGCCGCACCGTGCCCTTCGGCCCCGTACTGGCTTCCCGAAGAGAGTGGCTGTTGGACCATGGGCTGATCCTGCCCGGTGACGACAAGGAAGAGCTGGTGATCATCCGTGCCGAACGCAGCCGGTGACAGGCCCTGCCGCATCACCCCCACACGGGACGGGCCCCTCCTCGTCGAGGGCCCTGTCGAGGTGACCCTGGATGACGGAAGCACGGTGCGGTCGGACCGGTTCACCGTGGCCCTGTGCGCCTGCCGGCGCAGCCGGACCTACCCCTGGTGCGACACCAGCCACCGCCGCCGAGCCAGGGGATCCGGGGCGCGGGATGGGGTCGGGCCAGGCACACGTGTGAATGAAGCGAGCGAGGAGATCCCGGAGTGAAGCCGGCGGAGCTGACCGATGTCCGGCGGCGCGAGCCCGTCCTGCCCACAGGCCGCGGTGAACTCAGCGACGGGGCCCTGCGTGCGCTGCGCGGGCAACCCCCGGGGAAGAACCCCCTGGCGCTGTCCGACGCGGCGGGCCAGGCCGATCCGTACGGGGATGATCTGCATCTCGCGCTGTACCTCTGTTACGAACTGCACTACCGCGGTTTCCAGGGTGTGGACCCCGCCTGGGAGTGGGATCCGGAGCTGCTGAGGCTGCGGGCGGCTCTGGAAACCCGCTTCCTGGACGCGCTGCGCGCGGACACCGAAGACTGTCCCCGCAGCGCCGACGACGCGTTCGACGGGGTTCTGGCCGAGCCGGTGCACGGTACGGGGCTCTCGCACTTCCTCAAGGAAGAGGGGGAGGTGTGGCATCTGCGTGAGTACGCCGCCCAGCGTTCGCTCTATCACCTGAAGGAGGCCGATCCGCACGCGTGGGTGATTCCGCGGCTGCGGGGCAGGGCGAAGGCGGCGATGGTCGCGGTCGAGTTCGACGAATACGGTGGCGGCCACGCGGAGCGCATGCACTCGCGGCTCTTCGCGGATCTGATGACGGACCTCGGCCTGGACACGACGTACGGCCAGTACCTGGACGCGTCCACCGGAGAGATGCTGGCCGTCGTCAACCTGATGTCGATGTTCGGTCTGCACCGCTCGCTCCGGGGCGCTCTGGTGGGACACTTCGCCGCGGTCGAGGTGACCTCCTCCCCCGCCTCCCGTCGGCTGGCCGACGCCATGCGGCGGGCGGACGCCGGAGAGGCGGCCGTGCACTTCTACGCCGAGCACGTGGAGGCCGACGCCGTCCACGAACAGGTCGTGCGCCGCGATGTCGTCGGCGGACTGCTCGACGACGAGCCCTGGCTGGAGCCGGATGTCGCCTTCGGTGTCGCGGCGACCGATCTGCTGGACACCCGCATCGGGGACCGAACCCTTGCCGCCTGGCGCGACGGCCGTTCCAGCCTCCGCGTACCACTCTGACGGACTGCGGGGCCGGAAGCGGCGGGCCCGACACCCCACCCACGGCGCCGTGCTCCTGTCGTACTGATGCCGGTGCGGCCTGTCGGGCCGCCGCTTCCGCCCAGTGGACGGACGAATGGCGGCGAACCCGGCTCCGAAACGCGTTGCCCCAGGGCGGCAACCCGCCGACTGCCGCAGAGACGGTCACCACGCCGAGCCGTCGGCTACCACGGCCCGCGGGGGCGCCGGCCGGCGAATCCTCGGGCCCCGGAGCACGCCGCACCCCGGCCGGCCGCGGTGCGGTGCGGTGCGGTGCGGTGCGGTGATGAATACGGACGGCTGGAACGGTCGTGAAGACCCGCCTCGTCTTCCGCCCGTCAGCGGGCCGTCCACTTGCACGCCGTGGCCCGGGAGATCCCCATCTCGGCCGCCACCTGCGCGACCCGACGGCCCGAGCAGACGCGTTGAGCCAGCAGACGCCCGCCGTGCGCGGTCAGCCGGTCAGCCGGCCGGTCATTGCGGTGGGACACGAAGACCTCCTGGGCGGCGGTTCCTGAACAGCTCCACCACACCGGAGGTCTTCGCCATGATCAAGGCCCACCGGGCTTCCGCCCCCGGGAACACGCTGTTCGATGTGCCACCTCAAGGTGGGCTCGTCGTAAGTCCGTTCGTGGGCGTCGACCACACCGGCCGATGCGGCTCTCGACCGTTCGAGCCATCCCGAGTCTGATCGGATCATGTCTGTTCAGTCGGGCGCGGGGGCTTTACAGTCCCCAATTAGCCGCGGACGGGACCACCGGCGGCAGGGGGAATTACGGGGGCGCTGACATGGGCCGTGAAGTACTGCCGCGCGAGTACCGGTTGAAAGCGGGTCGCATGTGGTTCGCGCTGTTGTGGACAGGCGGGGCCTGCCTCGCCGTGCTCATCGCGCTGGCACAGGGCGGGTTCGCTCCGACCTGGCTGATGCTGCTGCTTACGGCGCTCTCCCTCAGCTTCATGGGCTGGCTGCGGTTCGCTTACCGTCGTGCGAGAACTGTCGTGGACGCCCGGGGGATCGAGATCCGGGGCCTCATCAGGCACGCCCGCTTTCCCTGGACGGACATCCGGGATATCCGAGCCCGCCCCAACCCCGCCGCCGCCCGCAATCGCCTGGCTCCCGCGTACTTCGCGGACATCTATGACCCGAACGGCAAGCGCACCCAACTGCCCTGGATCGACAGCGCGCACGTGGACGTCGTCCGGGAGGTCGATGTCCTGCGTACCGTCTGGGACCAGGCGCGTCGTACTCCCTGACCGCCAGACGACAGACCCTGGGAGTTGTCCTCGGATGTCACACCCACATCAGAAGTACGGTGAGGGTGAGACTGGTTGGCAGGACTCGGCGGCCTTGTCGCAGCGGGTGCGATGCGTCGCCACCAACTGCAAGCCGGTGAAGCAGCGTTCGACGGCGTTGTGCTCTCGACCTCGTACTGAGGATCGTCCTTGGAGGCGTCCACGGTGCGCCCTGCCTCCTCCGTACGCTCGGCGATCTTCTTCTTGACTCTTCCGGGGGCCCTCTGCCCGTGACTGCGCCAGGAGACGCTGTCCTCCTTCTTGCATTCACCGTCTTTCGTCATGAGCCACCAACCTCCTCGCCGCGAAAACGGAGCGCCCTGTTCACGCGCCCTTCCGGTCGACGCTGTACCTCCCGGCGGGTTCAGCCCGAAGAGGCGCAGGCACGCGCCAACTGGAGGCGCGTCCCTCCCCACTACCTTTTTGGCAGCCCAGCAATGGGGCTCCCGGCCAGTTCGAGGACCCCGATCCGGCCTGAATCTGGAGGCGGGATACAGGCGGAACAGAACGAGACGTACACAAACGGAAGGGGTGCCTCCGAATTCGGAGGCACCCCTTCTGATCTGCACAAACCCTGACCTACGCGGTGGGTGTGGGATTTGAACCCACGGTGACATCGCTGCCACGACGGTTTTCAAGACCGTTCCCTTAGGCCGCTCGGGCAACCCACCCACGCCCCGCCCACCAGCGACGGAGCGGGGACAGCCTACCGGCTGTAGCCGGTCCTCCGTGGCGTTGGGCCGTCCCTCGTCCGCGGGCTCAGGAAACGGTCCGTGCATAGGCCCGTTCAGGGCCACGTACGGGTGTCGCGTCGACGTCGAGTAGTGCCAGGGCCCGTCAGCCGCTCGGCTCGGACGTCTCCGTGTCGGGCCGTTCGGTCCGGCTGGTCGTCTCTGTTGCTGTCTCCGTTCAACGATGGGCACCCTCTGCGGGACGCGGGTCGCCGGCGGCCACGGTCAGTGGCTGGCGAGTTGATCACCCAGCCCGACCGACGGGGGCCGTCGGCCGTTCTGTGGGGCCGTACAACCACCGGGGTGCCTCAGCGGTCACACCTGCACCGGGCGACGCGTGTGTAACGGGGTCGGAGGCTTGGCAGGATCTGGTCCCCGCATGTCGTCGGTTCGGACTATCGACTCGGACAGCCGTCACGGCGTCCGGCGTGCCGTAGGAGAAGAAGACACGCATGCAGCAGAACCTTCGCACCATCCTCGCGATCACCGCCTCGGCCGCCCTCGTCAGCGGGCTGCTTCTCGCGGCCGGGGGCACTGCCGTCGCCGCGCCGTCCGGGATGCAGGGCGACTTCAACGGCGACGGTTACCGCGATCTCGCCATCGCCGCGCCCCTCGGGAAGATCAGCGGAAAGGCGAGGGCCGGGTACGTGGCCGTCGTCTACGGCACCAAGAACGGGCTCGACAAGTCCAAGCGCACCATCATCAGCCAGGCCACCACCGGTATTCCGGGAACGCCGGAGACGAGTGACTACTTCGGCGACCGCCTCACCACCGGTGACCTCGACGGGGACGGATACACCGACCTGGTGGTCGGCGTGCACGCCGAGCAGATCGGCGACACCGACTCCTTCGGCGTCCTCACCGTCGTCTGGGGCGGCGCGAGTGGGCTGAAGTCCGCCGTCGACATTTCGGCGCCGCTGCCCAAGTACCGGAACGAACTGGGCTGGGGCCTGGCTTCCGGTGACTTCGACGGGGACGGGCGCACCGACCTGGCCGCCGTCAACATCGCCGCACCCGAGCTGAACATCTTCAAGGGACCTGTCTCCCGGACCGGCAAGGCGGCGGGGCTCGTCGGTATCGACACGTACAGCCAGACCGGTATCAACGCCGACAGGATCGTCGCGGGGAATGTCAACGGCGACGGCGCGACCGACCTCCTGGTCATGGGTCAGGAGGAGAACGGCGACGCGTACCGGACCCGCAGCGTCCTCTACAAGGGAGGCAAGACCGGCCTCAAGGCGTCGAGCAAGGTCGCAGGGGGCTACGACGCCGTCATCTCCGATGTCGACAAGGACGGTTACGGCGACATCGTCACCGGCAACTTCATGGAGAAGTCCACCGACGAACCGAACGGCGGTCTCGGAGGCGCGATCACCGTGACGTACGGCAGCGCCGCCGGGCTGTCCACCCGTACGCCGGTCCGTATCACGCAGGACACCACCGGAGTTCCCGGTACCGCCAAGAAGGGTGACCGGTTCGGCTGGAGTCTGGCCGCGGGTGACACCAACGGCGACGGCTACGCGGACGTCGCGATCGGCGCGCCGAGCGAGGCCACGGGGAGCAAGCGGGCCACGGGGACGGTCACCGTGCTGCGGGGCTCCGCCAAGGGGCTGACCGGCACCGGTTCCAAGAGCTTCACGCAGGACACGACGAGCGTGCCCGGTGCCGCCGAGGCCGAGGATCAGTTCGGCGGCTCCGTCGAACTCACGGACAGCAACAAGGACGGCCGCGCGGACCTGGTGGCCGGCGCCTCCGCCGAGAACGAGGGCGCGGGCTCGGTCTGGCTCTTCAAGTCCGGTACGAGCGGTGTCACCGCGACCGGTTCGACGTCCTTCGGCGCCGCCTCGGTCGGCGGGCCCTCCGGTCTGTCGTACTTCGGCGAGGTCCTCGCCGGATAGTCGCCCCGGCGGCGCACTCGTCGCAGGGCCGGACCCGCCTGCGCGCTGTTGGTTGACACGGTTCCTCGCGTGACGTCGGCTCTCAAGACCTGATTGTGGTCTTGGGAGCCGATGTTGCTGTACGGGGTGGGTGTCGACGTGAATGTCGACGCAGCAGGCGCTCGCCGAGCGGCGAACGGCGAGCGGTGGACCCGCACATCGTTGAGGCCGCCGTCCTCTGCGAAGCCAGGGCCGGAGCGCCGGGTCAGCGTTTGACGCGGTTGCGGACGGCGAGGACCGCCAGGGCCAGGAGGACGGACTCGGTCACGCGGGACACCATCTCGATGTAGGTGCCGGTGGTGGTCAGGTCTTGGCCGGAGGAGCGGAACACCACTGAGTTGAGCGTGACGTTCAGGGCCTTCTCGAAGCGCTCGCCGGTGAACCTGTCCCCTGTGGGGTTGCGGGCATCAGCCTTCTCGATCTCGAAGGTGACCTTTCCTCCACCGGGCGCCACGGTTCCGGTGGCTTCCTGCTTCGGGGAGTCCTGGGGGAGTCCGAAGCCCATGAGCAGCACGATGGTCATGAACATCGCGGCAGTGAGCCAGCCAAGGGTCCGCGAGGCGCGCAGGCCGTAGCCGGACAGCATGCGGTAGCCGTGCAGCAGTCCGCGTTCGGCGCCGGAGGTGCCGGTGGGGTCGTGGCGACGCATCTCCATCTCGCCGTAGTAGAAATCCGCCGCTCCCGGCTCGTTCTTGCTGTCCTCGAACGCCTTGCGCAGCGCCCGGTAGACCGGCGCGAGTTGTGGCGGCCCGGCGTGTCCGGCGCCGAACACCGCCACGTTCCAGCCCCGAACCGCCGTCGGCAGGTTCGCGCGCCAGTGGTGTTCTTCGGCGAGGGCACGGCGCTGGGTGAACCGCACCGGGCGTCGGCGCCACCAGTGCGTGCCGGTTGGGACCTCGTCGAACAAGCAGGCGCCCTCCAGTCGTAACTGGTCCAGATGCACGGTCCCGGCGAACAGGCACCCGGACAGGTCAAGATCGGCCAGGACCAGATGGGCCGCGTCCACCCCGCGCAGCGAGACCAGCCGCACCGTCGCGTCGGGAGCGTCGGCGAAGGGCAGCTCTCGTACTGGCTGCCCGGAGGGGGTTACGAAGGGTTCGGCCTCTGCGGCGATCGTGAGGGGGTATTCGAAGACCGCGTGAGCGAAGTCCACCGTGGCGTAGCGCAGACGCAGTTCGGCGGTGGAAGTCCAGCGGGTCCGCCGGCATTCCACGCGACGCGCGGAGAAAGAGAGAGTTACCGGGCCGTTGAACGTTGCTCCGGATAAATGCACCCTCCCGGCACAGACGAAAGGCCCGAGGCCGGCTGCCCGTTCGAAGACCGCCTGCTCGAACCAGGCGCTGGTCTGGAAGTTCGCCAACTCGAACCAGGCGGCGTCCTCGAAAGTCGCCGACGTGAACCAGGCGTCGCCTTGGAAAGTCACGGACTCGAACCGCGCGGGCCCCTGGAAGGTCGCCGATTCGAACCGCGCGGCTCCGAAGCGGGGGCGTCCGGTGGCGGGGTCGAGGAGAGCGGCAAGGAGGGCGGTAAGGAGGGTTGGGGTGAAGGGGGTGCCGCGGTGGTCGATGTCGCTGCCGGCGGTCAGGGCCTCCAAGTAGACGTCGCGGTCGGTGTCGGCCAGGTGGGCGAGGCATGCGGTGCGGCCGGGGACGTGGACGCCGCGGCAGCCGACGGGCTCCTCCGGGGTGGCACCGCGGCCGCAGTACGACCAGTCAGGAGGAGTTGGGGACGGGGCGGAGTGTGGGGGGTGTGCCATACCCCGAAGACGATCGAGCACGGCCGAATAGTTGCCGACCCGGTCTCCCGAATTCCGCGTTGAATTCGGGAGCCGCGGCACTGAGATTCTTCCGACCGGTCGGAAAGTGAAGGAGGGTTGCGCGATTCGTGAAGGGTGAGTGGCCGCGCGCCACTGTCGCTTGACAGGCGCGTTTTTGTATTTGACCCGCTTCAGGATTGCTTTTGATCTTACGGTTCTCGTCGGGCCCGACTCGGCGCGGAGAAATAATGGAGTAGGCGACGCCAACACGCCGGTGGTCTCACATGGCGCGCAGGCCCCGGTCGGTGAAGGTGATCAGCCACTCGAAGCTCTCGTCGATGTCGGCGCTCCACTGGAAGCCGTTGGCCGCCTGCAATGTGGCGAAGCCGTGGCAGAGGCTGCGGAGCATGCGCAGGGCGTGGTCCACGTCGGGTTCGGCAATCTCGTAGCCGCGCAGGACCGCCACGAACGCGTCGAGGAGGCGCCGACTCGCCGTGGCCAGGGGGTCGTCCGGGCCGGACGGTTCCACGCCGATCGTCGCGGCGTACCGGCCGGGGTGGTCAACGACGAAGGCGCGGAAGGCGCGGGCCGCAGCCGCCAGGGCGTCGCGGCCCGCGTAGCCCTGGACCGCGACGCCGACCGCGTCGGCGGCCTCGCTCAAGGCCAGGGCCGCGATGCGCCGGTTGAGGTCTTCCTGGCCGCCCACGTGCTTGTACAGGGACGGAGTACGTACGCCCACCCGCTCGGCCAGCAGACCCATCGTCAGGTTGGCGAGGCCCACCTCGTCGGCGAGGGTGGCGCCGGCCGCGACCACGGCCGCCGGGTCCAGGCCAGCCCTAGGCACGGGCGGTGTCCGTGTGGAGGAAGGCGAGCATCAGCGAAACCACCTGGTCGGGGAACTGGTCGTGCGGGTAGTGCCCGGCGCCGTCGATCATCTCAAGGCGACCGAGGCCGGACGGCAGGGCGTCGATGATCGCCGAACCCTCGGCGTGCGGGTCTGCCCAGTCGGGATCGAGGGTGCCCATCACGACCAGGACCGGGCAGCGGACGTTGCCGAGCTGCGCGCCGGCGTCGGTCGGGGCGCTGCGGCCCATGCTCTGCATGGCCTTCATCCGGCCCGGCTCGCGCAGCAGGGAGTCGATACGGCCCAGCCGCTCGGCCCAGTCGGCGGGCTTCGTACCGGGGTAGGCCACGTCGAGGTACGAGCGCCAGAGCCGCAGGCTCCCGAACGTGCCCGCGCCGAGCAGCCGCAGCATGCCCTGCCGGAAGCGCTTCACCCGCAGGTCGCCGAGGCCGATCGACTGCTTGCGGGTGAACGGCGCCAACTCGACGACCGCGGTGATCAACGAGGGCTCCCGCGCCGCGGCGATGGTGGCGGCGCCGCCGGAGACCGAGTGGCCGACGAGCACGGCCGGGCCGCCGAGGTGGCGGACCAGGGCGAGCAGGTCGCCCGCGATGTCGGTGCGGCTCCAGGCCGGCCAGCCGACGCTGGATTCGCCGCAGCCGCGCAGATCGACGGCGGCGACCCGATAGCCCGCCGCCACCAGCGGCGGGACGACCGCACGGTACGCGGCGCGGCTGTCCCCCATGCCGTGCGCGAGAACGATCAGCGGGCCGGACCCCGCCACCTCGTAAGCGATCGTGCCGCCGTCGACGGCGAGGTACTCGGTCATGGCATCTCCCAGTAGCTAAGTGCGTTAGCCACAAGCTAATCACATTAACTTGACTCGTCAAGGCCGGCCCTCCGCCACGGTCTGCCGCGGTCTGCCGCGTCAGCGGGCCCGGTCGTAGACCACGGCGATCTCGCCCAGTTCACCGACCTCCTGGCGTATGAGCTGCCACTCCGTTCCCGGCAGGCCGTCCTCGAACAGTCGCTCACCGCCCCCGGCAACCTCGGGGCAGATCAGGAGATACAGCCGGTCGACCAGGTCAGCGGCGAGGAGCGCCTTGATGACGCTCGCGCTGCTGTTGACGAGGATGTCGCCCTCGCCCGTGGCCTTGAGCTCGGCGACGACATCGGCGGCCGGCGCGTTCACCACGCGGGTGCGTTCCCACGGGGCCTCGGTCAAGGTGGTCGACAGAACCACCTTCTCCGTGTCGACCAGCCACTTCGCGTATCCGCGATCACGCGGATCGGCGTTCTCGTCCTCGGCGACCGTCGGCCAGAACCCCAGGAATCCCTCGGCGTTGAGCCGGCCGAGCAGCGCCGTCGTCGCGCCCTCCCAGATACGGGTGAGATGGTCCCGCGCGACCTCGGTGGTCGCGTAGCGGACGATCGCCCCCATGTCGCCCGGCCCGCCGGGGCCGTTGTAACGCCCGTCGAGAGTGAGGGCGATGTTCGCGGTCACCTTGCGTGCGGTCGAGTTGGTCATCGCTGTACTTCCTCTTCGTTCTCGTTGATGTGAACGGCGCCGGCGAGATTGCTGAGACTCTGGCCGAAGCCGATCTCGATGCCCGCGATGAAGTCCGCGGAGTCGACGGTGCTGTCGGTGATCCGGTAGCGGACGTCGAGGTCCGTGCCGGTGCCGTCGGCGGTGGGCCGGAGGCCGAAGTCGACGTGCGAGGTGAAGGCGTCGCCGCCGTCGGGGAGTTGCGGGGAGAGCCGGTACGCGAGGCGTTCACCGGGGCGTACGTCATCGACCACGCCCTTCCCGCGCCCGGCGACCAGGTCGGAGCCGTCGGTGTCCTCGACGTCGCGGTACTCCAGGACGATCCGCCCGCCGGGGCGCGCCTCGAAGATCAGCTCGGAGACGCGGAGGTCGTCGGGCGTCCACCACCTGGCGAGCAGGGTGGGCTCGGTCAGATGACGCCAGACCAGCTCGGGGGCGACCGTCAGCGACCGGTGGAAGCTGAACGAACGGCCGTCGGCCCACCCCGACTCCTCGGCCGCCCGGCGCTCCGTGTCGAGGCTGCGCCCGTAGTGGTCGTACGTCACGCGCAGGCCACCGGCCTGGTCCGAGATGTCGGCGAGCCGGCCGAGCGCGGTCGCGAGGTCCCGCAGGGGAGCGGACCGCAGCGCGTAGATACGGCGCTGGCCGGTGCGCTGGGAGGTCACAACACCGGCGCGCTCCAAGGTCTGGAGGTGCTTGGTCGTCTGCGGCTGGCGCGCCTCGGCGAGTTGCGCGAGAACACCCACCGGGCGGGGGCACTCCGCCAGGAGGCTTATGAGCCGCCAGCGGGCCGGGTCAGCCAGTGCGGCGAGGAGTTCGTCCATGCGGGCAAGTATTCACCACCAAGAATATTCGTGTCAAGGAATATCTCGGATCCCGCTGGAGGAGGAGGGCGGCGCCCGCGCATCAGGGCGACGCCCACGTATTGACGGCTCCTCAGCCCTACGCGCAGCATTGACGGAACCTGTACGTTCCTGTTGCTTGCTGTGCGGGAATGTTCTCCCGCGATCGATGTTCGTGCCGTGCTGCTGACCCCCACCTGCGGAGCTGCCGACGATGAACGCTCGAATGCTCAGGTTCCACGCGAAGGCCATGGCCGCACTCCTCGCCGGCTGCCTGCTCGCCACGTTCGCACCCGGCGCCGCCGTCGCGGTGCCCGATCACCTGACCGCGACCGCAGCCGCCACCGCGACCGACGGCGCGACCGACAGCGCGACCGCGGCCGCGGCCGTTGGCGCGGTCGGCCCCGCCGGGTCAGGTAATCCGTTCGTCGACGGGTGGTACGCGGACCCGGACGTCGCCGTGTACGACGACACCTACTGGGCGTACCCGACCACCTCAAGGGCGTACGAGGAACAGACCTTCCTCGACGCCTTCTCGTCGACCGACATGGTCAACTGGACCAAGCACAGCAATGTGCTGACGACGGACGCCATCTCCTGGGCCGAGTACGCCGTGTGGGCACCCGCACCGGTCGAACGCGACGGCAAGTACTACCTGTTCTTCGCCGCCAACGACATCCAGAACGACTCCAGCCTCGGCGGTATCGGCGTCGCGGTGGCGGACAGGCCGGAAGGCCCGTACTCCGACGCCATCGGCCGCCCCCTGATCGGGCAGTTCCACAACGGCGCCCAGCCCATCGACCAGGACGTCTTCATCGACGACGACGGTCAGGCGTACATGTACTACGGAGGCTGGGGACACGCGAACGTCGTCAAGCTCAACGACGACATGACCAGCCTCGGTACCTTCGCCGACGGCAGTACGTACAAGGAGATCACGCCCGCGGACTACGTCGAGGGCTCCCAGATGTTCAAGCGCGACGGCATGTACTACCTGATGTGGTCCGAGGGCGGGTGGACAGGTCCGGACTACTCGGTCTCGTACGCCATGTCCGACTCACCGACCGGCCCCTTCGTCAAGATCGAGAAGGTGCTCGCCCAGGACCCGGCGGTCGCCAAGGGTTCCGGTCACAACGCCGTCGTCAACGTGCCCGGCACGGACATCTGGTACATCGTCTACCACCGCAGGCCGCTCAGCGAGAGCGCCGGCAACAACCGCCAACTCGCCCACGACCGGATGTACTTCAACGCCGACGGCACGATCCGCCCCGTGGAGATGCAGGTCGAGGACAACTTCGCCGACGGCAACGCCCTGGGCTGGAAGACCTACGGCGGATCGTGGTCGGCAGGCGACGGTCGCTATCGCGCGGACAGTTCCCCGGGCGGCAAGGCGCTGCTCGACACCGACTTCGCCGACCTCACCTACGACGCCGACGTCACGGTCACCTCGGGCGACGGTGACGCGGGCCTGATCTTCCGCGCCACGCGGCCGTCGGTCGGAGTCGACAACTACACCGGCTACTACGCGGGGATCAGCACGACCGGCAAGGTGGTGCTCGGCCGGGTGAACGACTCCTGGACACCGCTGGCGTCCACCGACGCGTCCCTTCCCGCGAGGTCGACCCATCGGCTCCGGATCTCGGCCGTGGGCTCCGCGATCAAGGTGTACGTGGACGACATGGCCACGCCCAAGATCTCGGTGACCGACGACACGTACCGCAGCGGAGCCACCGGGATACGGGTCTTCAACACCGCCGCGGACTTCGACAACGTGTCTGTCGACAAGGCCGGGTGAGCCGGGGAGCAGGTGAGTCGGGGAACGCCGGGTGAGCCGGGAAGGCCGGCTCCTAAGCTGACCGCATGGTGCCCGTGTCCGTACCCGTACATGCCCTCGCCCATCGGCCGTTGACCGTCGCGGCCGTCGCCGAACTCGTCGCGCTGCCGACGGCGCCGCTCCTCCCCGACAACGACTTCGACACCGTCGACGCGGAGCTTCGGCGACGCGGATGGAGCTGGGAACACGAGTTGGTCTGCGACTCCTACCGCACCGGACACGGGCATGTGCTGTGCACCGACGACGCCGATCCCTTCGGGCACCCGGACGCCCGGCACTTCCTGGTCTTCGGCGAGCTGTACCCCGTCGACCCGGACGACGAGAGCGTGGGCAACGGGCCGTGGCTGTACGACCTGATGGATCAATGGCGGGAGCAGCCGGGCTGGAGTGAGCGCAGGCCGTCCACGTACGGAGACTGCGAGGCCGTACTCGCGGAGTCGGCGCGTGCGGTGACCGAGCACCTCGGTACGGCCCCCGAGCGGACGATCGTGTCGTCAGCGGCCGTGGTCACCGGCCCCGCGATGACGCACCGCGTCTGGCGCACCTCCACCCATGCCCTGGTGCTCGGCCCGGCGGCCGACAACGGGCCCTACGGATACCTGACGCATCTCCAGCTGTCGTACACGCCGCTCGCCTGCGGCCCCGAGCTGCCCACCGCGGACGCCACGAACACCGCGGACGCGACGAACACCGCGAACACCACGAACGCCACGGACGCCACGGACGCCACGGACGCCACGGACGCCACGGACGCCACGGAAGATGAGACCGCGGATGAGACCGACACGGCCAGCCTCGCCAAGTGGATCACCGCGCACGTCGACTGGTGACCACGGTCTCCGCCGGCACCACCCACCCGCCACGCGGCCGTAATTCCATCCGGACCGGGGCCCGCCGGGCGGGGCTTACCGGTCTCGCCGACGAGGGTGGGTCATGATCGGCGACTGTCGGCGTTCGGCCGGCCCGCCCGGGGGCGGCGTAAGGGAGATTGCCGTGGACATCCTGCTGGTCGCGAGTGCCTTCAACAGTCTGACCCAGCGCGTCTTCGCCGAACTCGGGGACCGCGGGCACTCCGTCCGCGTGGAACTGGCCCTGGGCGACGAGCCATTGCGGGACGCCGTACGCCGTACCGCCCCGGACCTGATCGTCGCACCCATGCTCAAGACCGCGATCCCGGCCGACATCTGGTCGAGCCGTGTCTGTCTGATCGTCCATCCGGGACCGGTGGGGGACCGCGGGCCGTCCTCCTTGGACTGGGCCGTGCACACGGGTGCCACCGACTGGGGGGTGACGGTCCTGCAAGCCGCGGCGGAGATGGACGGCGGGGATGTCTGGGCCTCCGTTCCGTGTCCGGTGCCGACCGTCGGCAAGAGCGACCTCTACCGCAACGAGGTCTCCGACGCCGCACTTGAGGCGGTGCTGCTCGCGGTGGAGCGCTTCGCCTCAGGGACGTACGTTCCGCGGCCGCAGGACACCCCGCGTACGGGGGCGAGGCCAGGCGCGTGCGCTCGGCCGTACTTCGACCAGAGTCTGCGGCGCGTCGACTGGGCCTCGGACCCGACCGAGACCGTCCTGCGCAAGCTGCGCGGGGCGGATTCGCAGCCCGGTGTGCTGGACGAACTCCTCGAAGAGGAGTGGTACCTGCACGGCGGCCACGCCGAGGACACCCTGCGCGGGCGGCCTGGGGAGCTGGTGGCCACCAGGTCCGGTGCCGTCTGCCGGGCGACCGTCGACGGGGCGGTGTGGATTCCCGAGCTGCGCCCCCGCCGTAAGGCGGGCGGCCCGCCCACGTACAAGCTGCCGGCGGTGCTGGCCCTCGGCGACCGGATGCCGGCGCTGCCGGAGATCGCCGCGCCCTGGGAGCTGCCCGAGGGCCGGCGTACGTGGAGCGACATCCGCTACCGCGAGGCGGGCCCGGTCGGCTTCCTCTCGTTCGCCTTCGCCGGCGGGGCGATGAGTACGGAGCAGTGCCGGCGCCTGCTCACGGCGTACCGGTTCGCCTGCGCACGGCCGACCACGGTGCTGGTACTCGGCGGCGGCCGTGACTTCTTCTCCAACGGCATCCACCTGAACGTCATCGAGGCGGCCGCCGACCCCGCGCGGGAGTCCTGGGAGAACATCAACGCCATGGACGACCTCGTGGAGGCCATGCTGACCACGACGGACCGGCTGCTCGTGAGCGCGCTGGGCGGCAACGCAGCGGCGGGCGGCGCGATGCTGGCCCTGGCCGCGGACGAGGTCTGGTGCCGGAGCGGAGCCGTACTCAACTCGCATTACCGGCTGATGGGGCTGTACGGGTCGGAGTACTGGACGTACACGCTGCCCCGCAGAGTGGGACACGAGGAGGCGGAACGCCTGACGCGCCGCGCCCTCCCGGTGACGGCTTCCCGGGCGTACGGGATCGGGCTGGTGGACGTCGTCGTCGAGAGCACACCTCAGGACTTCGGCGCGGCGGTCGCACGCCGCGCGTCACGTCTCGCGTCGGCACCGGGGACGCCACAGCGCATCGGCGAGAAGAAGGCGGCGCGCGAACGGGACGAGGCGGTCGCGCCGCTGAGCACGTACCGGGAACGGGAACTGGCCGAGATGCGCGCCACGTTCTTCGATCCCGACGCGCCGTACCACGCGCTGCGGGCCGCCTTCGTACAGAAGACGAAGCCGTCGTCGACCCCGGAGCATCTCAGGGCTCCCACGGATCTCACGGATCTCAGGCATCTCACGACTCTCGGGGCCGGGACGTCGCCGGTGGTCGGCCAAACCTGGTGATCAGGGGAGTGCTGCGGATCTCCGGCTGCTGCGGATCTCCGCCGGGCCGGCCCCTCGTCCAGGCGGTAGATCTCGAACCGTGCTCCTACTAAAGAGGCCGTTCGAAGCACAGCGAATTGTCCGAGTCCGCGTAGTGACCGAAGGCCGGGATGGGTTCGTAGCCGGAGCGCGTGTAGAAGCGGACCGCGTCGGGCTGGGCATCTCCCGTCTCCAGACGGAGACTTGACCACCCCTGGTCACGCGCCCAGTCCTCCAGCGCGAGCAGGACGCGCGAGGCGACGCCCGTGCCGCGCGAGGCCGGGGCGACGTACATGCGCTTGATCTCGCCGACGCCACCCGCGCCGGGATCGCCGCCCGCACCGCCCCCACCGTCCGCGCCAAGAGCGCGCAGCCCACCGCAGCCCACCGCGGTCCCGTCGTCCTCGTACGCCACGAAGAAGGCCGCGATGTCCGCCTCCGACGGTGGAACGCCGGGTTCGCTGTCCGGGGTCCCGTACCGCTCGGCGATCTCGACCCGCTGGCACGCACGCAGGGCGACGGCGTCCGGGTTGTCCCACTCGACCTGTTCGATCTTCATCCGGCGAATTCTGCTGAACGCTTGTTTCGAGTGGGTGAAGCCGGTGGCACTCAGTCGATCCGCGAACGTGTCCCCCGCCGCGGGTTTCCATGCCCGGCGCGATATTGGTCTCTCTCGCCTGTCGATCGCGGGCCGTCCCGTTCGCCGTTGTCAGTGAGGCCGCCGACAGGTGCGGCTCCCGCGTACGAACGAAGGAAACGCGCATGCGAAAGCTGATGGTCACCACATTCGTCACTCTCGACGGGGTCATGCAGGGCCCCGGTGGCAGTGACGAGGACCGGGACGGCGGGTTCGAGCACGGGGGATGGTCCGTGCCGCACTTCGGTGCGGATCTCATCGAGCGGATGACCGACCTGGTCCACCGCGCCGACGCGCTGCTCGTCGGGCGCAGGACGTACGACATCTTCGCCGCCTCCTGGCCGCTCGCCGAGGCCGACGACCCGATCGGGTCGAAGATGAACAGCATGCGGAAGTACGTCGCGTCGCGGACACTGGAGACCGTGTCGTGGCAGAACTCGACCCTGCTGACGGGCGACGTCGCCGAGGCCGTCGCCGGGCTCAAGCAGGGCGACGGCGGCGAGATCCAGGTGCACGGCAGTGGTGATCTGATCCAGACGCTGATCGCGCACGACCTCGTGGACGAGTTCCACATGCTGGTCTTCCCGGTGCTCGTCGGCTCCGGCAAGCGCCTCTTCGGGAAGGGCACCGTCCCGGCCGGGCTGAAGCTCGTCGACACCGCGAGGTCCGAGAGCGGTGTCGTCATCAGTACATATGCGCGCGCCGGCCAGGTCGAGTACGGGGCCATGGGCCCGGAAACCGGCAACTGGTGACCGGCGACCGGTAGCGGACAACTGGTAACTGTTGACCGACAACTGACAGCCGACAGCCGTTGAGTCGAGCGGACCGAAGGGACGAGCGTCATGCCGCAGTACGCGATTCTGATCTACGAGAAGGAAACCCCGGGCGGCGTCGCCGACATCCCGCCCGACGTCATGGAGGCCAACATGCGCGCCGGCGAGCGGATCGCCGCGATGGGCGTGCGCGTCGTCCACGAGCAGGGGCTCGAACCCAGCGGGGCCACGCGCACGATCCACAAGGACGGGCTGGTCACCGACGGGCCGTTCATCGAGAGCAAGGAAGTGATCGCCGGGTTCTTCGTGGTCGAGACCGAGGACCTCGAAACGGCGGTCGCCGTCGGCAAGTTGCTCCCGATCATGGACGGCGCCGTCGAGGTACGGCCCCTGCTCCCCGTCGAGTGACCTCGGTCCGCCGCGCCGTCGAGGACGCGCACCGTCGCGAGTGGGCCTCCGTGCTCGCCGCGACGGTGCGTGTCACCCGCGACCTGGACCTGGCGGAGGAGTGCGTCCAGGACGCGTACGCCGCCGCCCTCGTCGACTGGGCGCGCGGCGGTGTACCGGACAGGCCCGGCGCCTGGCTGACGACCGCCGCCCGGCACAACGCCCTCGACGCCCTGCGCCGCGCCAGGAGCCTCCGGTCGAAGCTGCACCTCCTGATCGAGCCGGAGGTGGGAGCGGATGCGGATGCGGAAGCGAAGACCGAACCCGGAGGCCCCGCCCCCGACGACCGGCTCCGGCTCGTCTTCCTCTGCTGCCACCCCGCCCTCGCCCCAGCCGCCCAGATCGCCCTCACCCTGCGCCTCGTCTGCGGCCTCCCGACCCCCGACATCGCGCAGGCGTTCCTCGTCTCCGAACCCACCATGGCGGCCCGCATCACCCGCGCCAAAAAGAAGATCGTGGCCGCCCGCATCCCGTTCCGTATGCCCGCTCCCGCCGAGCTGCCCACCCGCCTCGACTCCGCCCTCACCACCATCCATCTGCTGTTCACCACCGGCCACACCGCACCCGCCGGCCCCGCGCTGACCAAGGACGACCTCGCCGGGCGCGCGCTCGATCTGGCCCGGCTGCTGCACGCCCTCCTGCCGGACGAGCGCGAGGTACGGGGGCTCCTGGCGCTGCTCCTCGCCAACCACGCCCGCCGGGCCACCCGTACGACCGAGGACGGGCGCCCGTCGCTGCTGGCCGAGCAGGACCGTACGGCCTGGGACCAGGACGCCATCGCCGAGGCGCACGAGCTGGTCCTCGGCGCGCTCCGGGGCGGCGCCCCCGGCCGGTACGCGCTCCAGGCCGCCATCGCCGCGCTGCACGCGTCCGCGCCGACGTACGCCGAGACGGACTGGGACCAGATCCTGGTCCTGTACGACGCGCTGCTGACGATCTGGTCGTCGCCGGTGGTCGCGCTCAACCGGGCCGTGGCCGTCGCCATGGTCGACGGACCGGCGACGGCGCTGGCCGAGGTCGAGGCGCTCGAACAGGACGAGCGCCTCGCCGGCTACCGCTATCTGCCCGCCGTCAAGGCCGATCTGCTGCGCCGCCTCGGGCGGGCCGAGGACGCCGTCGTCGCGTACGAGCGGGCCGTCTCCCTGGCCGACAACGACGCCGAACGCGCCTTCCTCACCGACCGCCTCGCGGAGAGCCGCGCGGCTATCCGTGCTTCGTGAACTCCGCCGTCCCCAGCGTCGTGAACCACGAGCGGATCTTCGCCACGTCGTCCGTCTTCGCCAGCGAGAGCAGCAGCAGAATGCGCGCCTTCTGCGGGCTGAGGTCCGCAGCCCCGACGACCGCGTCGTCCCCCTCGCCCTCGTCGTAGACGGCGCCGTTGCCCGTACGCGTGGTGGACGCGAACACCACGCCCTGCTTGGTGGCGTCGGTGCGGGCCGCCGACATGGACGACGAGATGCCGCCCGCGCCCGTACCCGCCGTGACGACTCCGTCCGCGCCCGCGTCGGCGAACGCCTTCACCGCCTCACCGCCCGCGCCCTGGTAGCTGAACGCGATCTCGACCTTCGGCAGGTCCTTCTCCGCGATCCCGCCGACGTCGAACGGGGTACGCCAGCTCGACCTGCCGCACTTCTCCACCCGCGCGGGCGCCCTGTTGATCCGCACGCGCTCCTGGTCCACGACCCCCAGCGCCCCGCTCGCGCCGCTGTTGAAGGTGTCCATGCGCAGCGCGTCCGTCTTGCGCACCTCGCGCGCCGCCTGGATCTCGTCGTTGAGCATGATGACGCTGCCGAAGCACGTCGTCTTACGGCTGGCGGCGAGCTGGATCGCGTTGTACAGGTTCGCGGGACCGTCCGTACCGAGGACGGTCCACGGGCGCATCGCCCCGGTCAGGATGACCGGCTTGTCGCTGCGGACGGTCAGGTCGAGCCAGTAGGCGAACTCCTCCATCGTGTCCGTGCCGGTCGTGACGACCGCCGCGTCATTCGTACGGAGGGCCTTGTCGACCGCCAGGGTCAACTGGCGGAACTCGGCTATGGAGTAGCTGCCGGAACCCTTGTTGCCGAACTGCACGGTGGACACGTCGGCGATCTCGTTCACCTCCGGCTTGAGGTCGCCGACCAGCTCGGAGATGGGGATCTTGCCGGACTGGTAGTCCTGGAAGTCCACCCTGCTCTGACTCACGCCGGCGATCGTTCCGCCGGTGCCGATGACGGCCACCTTCGGGCGCTTGGCCGGGGACTTGTCTCTTTCGGCGGCGGTGGCCGTGCCGGCGGTCAGGGCAACGACCGCCGTCAACAAGGCGGTTCGACGCAGGATTCCTCGCATGCCGTACCTCTCCCAGACGGACTGAACGGGCTGATCACGCCAGATCTGGGAGAAACGTGACTGAGGCATATTTCGCGCCACAGCCGTCGCCGTTAAATCAGCGTTTCGCGCAGGGACAGCGGGAGGTGCAGGGACAGCGGGAGACGCGGGGACAGCGGGAGACGCGGTGACAGCGAGAGATGCGGGGGACAGCCGGAGACGACGGATGGGGCGCCCGAGTGGGCGCCCCATCCTTGAGGTCGGACTCTTGTCGCGCGTCTCCTACTGCGTATCGCCCTTGCGCTCGCCCAGCGTCACGTCCACCTGCGACTCCTTGCCGCCTCGCGTGTACGTGATCTTGATCTTGTCGCCCGGCTTGTGCGTCCAGATCTCGCTGATCAGCGTCGGTCCGCTGTCGATCGGCACGTCGTTGAACTTCGTGATGACGTCACCCGACTTGAGCCCCGCCTTCGCGGCCGGTCCGTCCGGCGTCACCGCCGGGGTGCCGCCCCCGCCGTCGCCCGAGATCGTCGCGCCGTCGCCGCCCTCCGACATGGAGACCGTCGCGCCGATGACCGGATAGACGGGCTGCCCGGTCTTGATCAGCTCGCCGGCGACCGTCTTGGCCTGGTTGATCGGGATGGCGAAGCCGAGGCCGACCGAGCCCGACTGGGCCCCGCCGCCTCCGCCGCCACCGCCCGAGGGCTGGATGGCCGAGTTCATGCCGATGACCGCGCCCCGCGCGTCCAGCAGCGGACCGCCGGAGTTGCCGGGGTTGATGGACGCGTCGGTCTGCAGGGCGCTCATGTACGAGTTCTTGTCGCTGGAACCGTCACCGGAGGCCACCGGGCGGTTCTTGGCGCTGATGATGCCCGTCGTGACGGTGTTGGAGAGCCCGAACGGCGCGCCGATCGCGATCGTCGAGTCGCCGACGGCCACCTGGTCCGAATTGCCCAGGGCCAGCGGCTTCAGCCCGGACGGCGGGGCCTTCAGCTTCACCACGGCGACGTCGTAGCCCTCGGCGCGGCCGACGACCTCGGCCGCGTACTCCTTGCCGTTGGAGAACGTCGCCGTCAGGTCTCCGCCGTCGGCGGCCGACGCCACCACGTGGTTGTTCGTGAGGATGTGGCCCTGCTTGTCGTAGATGAAGCCCGTGCCCGTACCGCCGTCGCCGCCCTGGGCCTGCGCCGTGATGGTGACGACGCTCGGGAGCGCCTTGCCGGCCACCGCCGCCGTACTGCCCGCTTCGCGCTTCAGCGCCGGGGCGTCGGCCGCGGAGACCGTGGTCGAACCACCGCTGACGCTGTCGTCGTTGTTGCTGTCCGCCGCCCAGTAGCCGATCCCGCCGCCGACCACACCGGCGACGAGCGCCGCCGCGAGCACCGCGGCGATCAGCCCACCGGGGCGCTTACGGGACGGCTGCGGCCCGGACGGGGACGGCTCACCCCATCCGCCACCGCCACCGCCTCCGTAATGAGGCTGCGACGGCGGGGGCGGGGGCGGCGGCCATCCCGCGTCGGGGGCCGAGCCGGTGGATCCCGCCGTGCCGGGGAGGTACGCCGGTACGGCTCCGGGCAGCTGCGTCGTGGGCTCGGCTCCCTGACCGGGCTCGCTGGCCCGGCCGGGCTGCTCGGGGTACGGCGGCGGGGTCTGCTGCTGGGGGGCGCCCTGGTGCCGCGGGGGCTGGTGGCGCTGATCGTGGGTGAACTCCCCCGGAGCGGAAGCGGGTGTGCCCTCGGGAGCGGCAACCGGCACGGGAGGTACGGACGGGGCGGACGGGACCGCTGTGCCCTCGTTCTCGGTGCTCACAGTCTTTTACTCCTCGGTTCCACATCAGTCTTCGGCAAGAGTTCCGCTGTTTTCCGCCGCGTTCAGGTGTCGGTACATGACCTTCGACATGTACACGTCTCTCGTACGTCGCTGCCCTCAGCTTTTCCCACAGCACGTCAGGCCACGGTAAGCAGGACCTGTGTGTCTCCCCACCATCCTTTATTACGGGGCAAACGGGACGCATCCGCAGTACGTCCCGGGAGGGGCACCGCCCCACGCTTACCCCGTCTCGGTGACACCATGGCGGGGTGACTCAAGCACGGCAGCACAGCATCCAGGTCGTCGCCCACCGAGGAGCCTCCGAGGACGCCCCTGAACACACTCTGGCCGCCTACAAGAAGGCCATCGAGGACGGCGCCGACGCACTGGAATGCGATGTACGGCTGACCGCCGACGGACACCTCGTGTGCGTACACGACCGCCGCGTGAACCGCACCTCCAACGGACGCGGCGCCGTCTCCGCCCTGGAGCTCGCCGATCTGGCCACCCTCGACTTCGGCTCGTGGATGGAGAACATGGACAGCGAGGAGAGCCCCGACTGGAAGGACCGCTCCCTCACCTCCGTACTGACGCTCGAACGCCTGCTGGAACTCGTCGCCGACACCGACCGGCGCATCGAACTGGCCATCGAGACCAAACATCCCACCCGCTGGGCCGGACAGGTGGAGGAGCGGCTGCTCCACCTGCTGGCGCGCTTCGGACTCGACGGCGCGGCATCCGGCAGGCCGTCCGGCGGGTCGTCCGGCCGATCGCCGGGCGGGGCACCCGATCCGTCCCCCGTGCGCATCATGAGTTTCTCGGCCCGGTCGCTGCACCGCATCGCCGACGCCGCGCCGCAACTGCCGACCGTCTATCTGATGCAGTTCGTCTCGCCCCGGCTGCGCGACGGACGACTGCCCGCGGGCGCCCGGATCGCCGGGCCCGGCATCCGGATCGTGCGCAACCAACCGGGCTATGTGGAACGGCTGCACAAGGCGGGGCACCGTGTCCATGTCTGGACGGTGAACGAACCGGAAGACGTCGAACTCTGCGCGAACCTCGGAGTGGAGGCAATCATCACCAACCGCCCCAAACAGGTGCTGTCCCAACTGGGACGCCTTGCCTGACTTGTCGGGCATTGGGGAGTACGGAGGGTGACCTGGAGTGCACCGGCGCGTTCGGTACGTGTTCGACCCTGTTGAGTGCGTCACTGACCTTCCCTTGGCCGGTTTCCGGTCCAGGCCATTGGGGCATTCACACCGTGGCGTGGGGCAAAGGAGGTCTCGGGGGTGGCGTTTGTGGTGGCACAGGAAGTGCCCACGTCGTCGAGCATGGCCGTTCCCCATGGCCCTGCGGGCGTGGGACAGGCAAGGCATCGGATGCGCGACCAGTTGCGCGGGCGAGGGATGCCGGACGCGGTCGTCGACGATGCCGTACTGATCCTCTCCGAACTGCTCAGCAACGCCTGCCGGCACGGCAGACCGCTGGGGCGCGCGGAGATCGGTGACGGCGACGTACGCGCCGCGTGGGAGGTCGACGGCGCCGGCCGGCTGACCGTCGAGGTGACGGACGGCGGCGGCCCGACCCGACCGGTTCCGGCCACACCCTCGGTCACCGCGCGCGGCGGCCGCGGACTGAACATCATCACCTCGCTCGCCCAGGACTGGGGCGTACGGGACAGCTCGTCCGGCGAGGTCACGGTGTGGGTGATCGTCACCGAAGGACACCGCCACGAGGATTTCTCTACGCGCGTCGCTGTCCCTGAGCTGGACTTCGCCGACACGTTCGACCCGGTCGACGACCTGAGCTGACGAACGGGCCGACGGACGGGCCGGGCGAACGAGCGGGCCGGCGAACCGGTACGCCCGGCGGGCACGCGTCACGCGGTACGCACGGCGGCCACGGAGCCCGTACGCGACCCTCGTAAGCCGCCCCCACCCGCCCTCCCCCGATGGGGCGTTGCGCCCACGGCAATACGCGGTACGGCTAGGCTCGCGCCCGACACCGCACTGCCGCTATCGGGAGAAGCCCACCATGGCCAAGAAGCGCCCCCAGACCAAGGCCGCGAAGGCTCAGTCCGCGAAAGCTCAGCTCACGGACGGGCCAATTCCGGTCGTGGGCGCGCGCGAGCCCTGCCCGTGCGGCTCGGGCCGCCGCTACAAGGCCTGTCACGGCCGGGCCGCCGCACAGGCCGTCACCGAGCTGGTCCAGCGCCCCTTCGACGGGCTGGCCGGCGAGTGCGACTGGATCGCGCTGCGCGAGCTGGTGCCCGCCGCGACCGCCGAACTGACGCTCAAGGGCGGCCTGCCGGACGGCGTACCGTCCGTGACCCTCGCGACCGTCCTGCCGATGGCCTGGCCCGCGCTGCGCCGCGACGACGGCTCCGTGCTGCTCGCACTCCAGAACGACACCTCCTCCGGCGACCTCAGCCGCGACCTCGCCGACACGCTCCGGCGGGCGCTGAGCGCGGAGCCGGGCAACCCGGTCGCCGCGCAGCGCGTTCCGGCCGACGGGCCGCGTCTCCAGGACCTGCTGGACCCGGAGGCCGACTTCGCGCCGGTCGTCCACCCGGGCTTCGAGTTCTGGGTGCCGGACGCCGAGAACGCGACCCCCGAGGTGACCGCGTCGCTGGAGCGCGCCAACGCCGCCGCGATCCCGACGGTGAAACTCACCGGCACGGACGCCGCGTACTGGTGCGAGACACCCGACAAGAACCACCTGCGCTGGGTCATGCCGCACCCCGAGGAGAAGCTGCTCGACGCGCTCGCCCGGCTGCACGCCGCCGGTACGTCGAGCCTCGGCGAGGGCACGCGGCTGGTCGGCTCCTTCCGGGCGCACGGGCTCACGGTGCCGGTCTGGGACCTGCCGAGCGCGATGCGCGCCGAGGACTGCGAGAAGCCCGCGGCGGAGCTCCAGGAGCGGCTGACGGCCGCCCTGGCGGTGGACGCGCCGCTGACCGGGGACGAGCGCCGGGCGCGCGGCGGGCTCACCAACCGCCAGGTGACCCTCAGCTGATCCTCAGCTGAAGCTCAAGAGATTCGTCGCCCACGGTGACAGTCGTCACAACTGCCCGTACCGGCAAGTAATTTCTTGTCCGAATACATCAGATCGAATTTGCCAACCGTCGATCTCTTGTTACCGTTCTAGAAGTCCGGTCGCTGGTGCATCCCCCGTCGCCAGCGACCGGGCGTCTTCGTTCCCCGGCGGTGTTCGTGCAATTTCCGGAGTGAAGACTGCAGAGTTGTCGCGCCGTTGCGCGCCTCTCGGCCGTCGCTTCCGTGAACCGACCGGGAATCTCAACTGGCCGACGGAGCAGCCGAGTTGCTGCCGGATCTGAGCAGCAGCGGCCCGGTCCCGTCGGTACTTCCCGCGAACTCCGCGACCGCCCAGTACCGTGCGGGCTTTCCCGACGTGCGTTCACGCGGAGTTTCACAAGAACCCGGCTCGTCGCCGTCTTCCACCGCGCAGTGGGACTGCACGGTCCGCCCGCCGGGCCCCATCAGGCTCAGCACGGAACGCAATTCCTCACCTGACGCATTCCGGTAGTACGTACGGCCCCAGGTGTCCCCGTTCTCGGTGAGAACGCAGGTCTGGGCCTCGATCCCGTCACGCGACGTGAGCGCCGGGCCGCAGCGCTCGACGGCTGCGGCGTCGCCGTTCTCCGGGTCCTGGCCGGTGACCGGGGGCGCGGCACGGGGCGCGTCGGGCCCGGAGCGGGTCGTGGGGCCGGTCGCCGGACCGCCCGCGGGGCCCGCGGACGCGGCCAGCGGCAGCAGGGCGGTGAACACCACCAGGGTGGCGAGCCCGATCACACGGAGATTCATGGGGCCCACCTGCCGCTGCCGGGGAGATCTTGACCGTCGGCCGAAGATATCGGCGGAATCGGGCCACCCGGCGCGCCGCGCGCCCATTTCCCGTACAACTCGGGCCACCTCGCACCCGTACGAGTGACAGCCACCACGCAAACCGGGCCGCGCCTCGAAGGCGCGGCCCGGGATGTCGGTGCCTGTCTCGGTGCCTATGCCGATGCGTAGGCACCCTGTGCTCAGTACGCGAGTCTGCTGCCGCCGTCGGGCGCGCTCGTGCTCGCCTCGACCAGCGCGTCCACGACCGCCTCCACGTCCGGCAGCCACGGCGACGCCGAGCCGGGCAGTGGCGCCCGCTCCCAGCGCACCTGACCGCCGACCGCCTCGGACGGCGGGAGCACCAGATAGCCGCCCTCGCCGTGGAAGCGGAGCGAACTGGGCACCCAGTCCTTGGCGAAGAGCAGCTCGCCGAGCCGCTCCAGGGTGTACGGGGCCACCAGCAGCGACCAGCGCGTGGGTGTCGCCACGACCGGGCCGAGGCGCATCCCCATCTGGTCCAGTGCCACCAGCGCACGCTCCCCGGCGGCAGCGGGCAGACTCACCGCGCACGGCGCGGTGCCTCCGGTGGCCATCACGATCGGGGCCGTGGGCCGGTTGGCCCACCACCAGCGCACCATGCGCTCGTCGGTCGTCGCGGCCAGCAGGCCGGGATCGAAGGGGTGTGCGCCGGGTACGGCGCACTCCGGGTCCGGGCAGGCGCAGCCGAGGCCACGATCGCCCCGGCCGCCGGACGTCTTCAGGCCGGCTCCGGGGAGTACGGGCCACCGCCACGCCGTGGCGCACGTCAGCGCCGCTTCGAGTGGGGCAGGCATCCCCTTGCGCCTGAACAGGAGCCTGCGTCGCCTTCCGAGGATCTCGCGCATGAGCGCTCGTTCCTTTCCGTTGAACGCCGAGGTCCACATGCCACACCGGTCAATCTGTGTGCATGGCTTCACTGTGCGTATCGCTGTGCGTACAGTCGACGCATGTCGTCGACGCTCCGCCGCCCCTTTGGACGGGGCACAGTCGGACTTCGCCAACCTGCGGCTGGGCTCACCGCTCCTGGGCCGAACGCAGTCTGTCTTCGTTAACGCGTAGCGACGGGTGGCGCACTCAATGGTCTGTCGGTCTCGCTGTGACAGCCCCGCCACTCCGGGATGGCGCGCGGGCTACGGCGGTTAAGACGCCGAAGCCGTCCGTCAGGTTCCGGGGCCGTCCCAACTGCCCCTGTCCGTCACCGTTTACGTACCCATCACGTGCGGGATGACGCTCCTCCACGATGTCGCCTGCGCTTCACCGGGGAGGCTCCTGTCGAGTTCCCTCAGTCGATCGCAGAATACTGCGCTGGGGTCATTTTCTCGCCAAGATAACCGTCGCACAGACACCAGTGGTTCCGCCAGGACAATGCTGGACATCGCCTCAGTTGTGCGTGTACATGTGGATGCACTGATAGTGGCGCAGTATCACCTGGTGGTTTGCGATGCTATTGCGCGAAACGCACCAGTCAGAAAGCCGGTTGCCATGAGCGCTCCGCACATGCCGAAAGTGGCTGGAATCGATTCAGCAGTTCCGGCTCCCGCGCACACTGCCCCTCCCCTCGACGAGTCCGCCGGCGCACCCGTGGTCATGATCCAGGACCGGCTGGCCGGCTGGGTCTCCGACCTGACCACCCTCCACGAACTCACGGAACGCCTGGCCAGGACCAGTTCGCTGGACGCCGCGCTCAACGAGGTCGTACGGGCCGGAGCCGCCCTCGTCGGCTCCTCGCGCGGTCTGGTCGTCCTCGAACCGGCGCCCCACGCGGACGAGCACATCCCCTGTGTCACCGTCGGACTCGGCCTCAGCCACGGCGACCTCGGCCAGTTGGAGACCGTACCGCGCGACGCGACCTCCTACGGACGGCTCCTCGACGACACCACGGTGCCCGGGACCGCGGCCGAGTCCGTCGGCGACGTGCTCGGCGACCCGGACCTCGACCCGCTCCACCGCGACGTGGCCCGTCGGCTCGGCTACGGCGCCACGTACGCGGTCTCCCTCACGGCCGAGACGGCGGGCCGGATCGGCGCCGCTGTCTGGTTTTACGACGAACCCGCCGAACCGGTGGAAAGACAGCGCCATCTGGTGGGTCTCTACGCCCGGTACGCCGCCGAGCATCTGGCGCGCCTCCTGGAGCTGCGGACCGCCCGCGCCCGCGAGGCGACGATCGCCGACGAGCTGCTGCCCAGCAGGCTCCCCCGGGTGCCCGGCGTACGGCTCGCCGTACGGCACCGCACGAGCGGGCACGACGGCGGCGACTGGTACGACGCGCTGCCGCTGCCCGAGGGCGCGCTGGGGCTGGCCGTCGGCTCGGTGAGCGGGTCGGGACCGAGCGCCCTGGCCGCCATGGGACGGCTGCGCGCCTCCCTGCGGGCGTACGCGGTGATGGAGGGCGAGGACCCCGTCGCCGTACTGTCCGACCTCGAACTGCTGCTCCGGCTGACCGAACCGGCCCGCACCGCCACCGCGCTCTTCGCCTACGCCGAACCGGCGCTGCGCAAGATCGTGCTCGCCGGGGCCGGGCACGCGCCGCCGCTGATCGTGGGGGAGCGGCGTACGGAGTTCGTCGAGACGACACTGTCGGCGCCGCTGGGGATGCTGTCCTGCTGGGAGGCGCCGAGCGTCGAGCTGTCGCCCGCGCCAGGAGAAACGGTGCTGCTGTACACGGACGGGCTGCTGCGGCGCACCGGCGACCCGATGGACCGGGCCTTCGCGCGGCTGCACGCGGCGGCCGCGAGTGTGCCCAGGAGCCTGCGGGACGATCCGGGGGCGATCGCCGACCACGTGCTGCGGCTGGTACTTCCCGAAGGGCTCGACGAGCCCGTCCCCGGCGGCCGCCCCGACGGAAGCGCGGAGGACATCGTGATCCTCGCCGCCCTCTTCGACTGAACCGGACCGACCCCCTCCGGCCTGTCCGCCCTGGCGTCCGGCCGTCCTTTCCACCGTCCGCCGAGTTGTCCACAGGCCCCCTGGCCAGTCTCCCGTACAGACATACGATGGTGCCGGGACCCGAAAGGTCCAATGTCGTACAGAGGAGGCAGACCGTGGCCGAGGAGCTCATCCCGGAAAAGCCGGAGACCCCGGAATCGCTGGGAAATCAGGACACAGTGCTCGATGACGCCGACGAGGCGTCGGCCGAGAAGCCCGTCAAGAAGCGCAAGAACGGCCTGTACATGAGTGTGTCCGACGAGCTGGCCGAGAACATGAAGTCGGGCTGGGCCGACACGGAGCTCCATGACCTGGAGCCCCTCGCACAGGCGACGCACACCGCGGCCCGCCGTGCCGAGCTGTCCGCGCGATTCCCGGGCGACCGCCTGGTGATCCCCGCCGGCGGCCTGAAGACCCGGTCCAACGACACGGAGTACAGCTTCCGTCCCTCCACGGAGTACGCGTATCTCACCGGCGACCACACGGAGGACGGCGTCCTCGTGCTGGAGCCGGTGCCCGGCGGCGCCGGCCACCGGGCGACCATCTATCTCACCCCGCGCTCCAACCGGGGGAACGGCGAATTCTGGCTCGACGGCCGCCAGGGCGAGCTGTGGGTCGGCCGCCGGCACTCGCTCGCCGAGGCCGAGCAACTGATCGGCCTGCCCGCTAGGGACGTCCGGGAGCTGGCCGGGGCGCTGCGCGAGGCGACCGGCCCGGTGCGCGCCGTCCGCGGGCACGACGCGGCGATCGAGGCCGCGCTGGCCGACAAGGTCACGGCGGAGCGCGACGAGGAGCTGCGCGTCTACCTCTCCGAGGCCCGCGCGGTGAAGGACGACTTCGAGATCGGCGAGCTCCAGAAGGCCGTCGACTCGACCGTCCGCGGCTTCGAGGACGTCGTACGGATCCTCGACAAGGCGGAGGCGACCAGCGAGCGCTACATCGAGGGGACGTTCTTCCTGCGCGCCCGCGTCGAGGGCAACGACATCGGCTACGGCTCGATCTGCGCCGCGGGACCGCACGCCACCACCCTGCACTGGGTGCGCAACGACGGGGACGTGCGCTCCGGCGATCTGCTCCTGCTCGACGCCGGCGTGGAGACCCACACCCTCTACACCGCCGACGTCACCCGCACCCTGCCGATCAACGGCCGGTTCGACGCGCTGCAGCGCAAGATCTACGACGCGGTGTACGAGTCGCAGGAGGCCGGTATCGCCGCGGTGAAGCCGGGCGCGAAGTACCGGGACTTCCACGACGCGTCACAGCGCGTGCTCGCCGAGAGGCTGGTCGAGTGGGGCCTGCTCGACGGGCCGGTCGAGCGGGTCCTGGAGCTGGGTCTGCAGCGCCGCTGGACGCTGCACGGCACGGGGCACATGCTCGGCCTGGACGTCCACGACTGCGCGGCCGCGCGGACGGAGGCGTATGTGGACGGGACGCTGGAGCCCGGCATGTGCCTGACCGTCGAGCCGGGGCTGTACTTCCAGGCGGACGACCTCACGGTGCCGGAGGAGTACCGGGGCATCGGGGTCCGGATCGAGGACGACATCCTGGTCACGGAGGACGGCAACCGGAATCTGTCGGCCGGGCTGCCGCGTACGTCCGCCGACGTCGAGGCGTGGATGGCGGCCACCAAGGCCACCCCGCCCACCGAACAGGGCTGAGACCGGGGGCCGTCAGCAGGCCCCCGGCGGACAGTCGTCGGCCCGGTCGCGCGTGACGCGCGGCCGGGCCTTCGGGTTCGTGTGCGCCCGTTCGTGAGGGTCAGACTCCGGCGGTCGTACCGCCCAGGGCCACCAGCGGGGTCTCCTCGCGCCACTTCAGGATCTTGTCGAAGCTGATCACCGCGCCCCGCCCCGGCCTGTTGCGGCAGTGGACGTGGTCGGCCAGTTGCTCGATCAGCGACAGCCCCCGCCCGTCCTCGGCGGTCGGGGCGGCGAAGGCGGCCGGCCGCCGGACGGACCGGCGGGAGGGGAATCCCGGGCCGGAGTCGGACACTTCGATACGGCACTTCTCGCCGTCCAGATACGCGGTGACCCGGTACGCGTCCGACGCCTTGGACGGGGCGCCGGGCCCGTCGTCACCGCCGTGCTCGACGGCGTTCGCGCAGGCTTCGCTCAGTGCGACGGACAGATCGAAGGAAATGTCGGGGTCGACGCCCGCGGTCTCCATCGTGCCGATCAGAAGACGGCGCGCGAGCGGGACGCTCGCGGCTTCGCGCCGCAAATGGAGGGACCACCAGATGCTCATGCTCCAGCCTCCTGGCCACAGCTCGACATACCGATACGTATTGCCCCTGGGGACGACTCGTAAGCACATGGATCGCGTGAAACAACTCATTCGGCGGACGCGCATGACCCGTCCGCCGTTGTAAGGGACAGAGAGTGATCTTCCGGACCTGCCGTATGAAGCCGCCGACCGCAGTGCGATGATGACCCGGCCATGCCGGATCGTGTCGTACGCGCCGGGGCCGGTCTGCGGCTCCTGAGGGCCGCGGTGTTCACCGCGGTCTGTGTCGTGCTGTCCGGGACGGGACATGTGCTCGCGGCCTGTCAGGCCGTCCCCTGGTGGACGCTCGTCATCGGTTTCGCCGGTGTCTTCGCCGTGGCCGCGCCGCTCGCCGGACGCGTCCGTTCACTGCCCTCCATAGCGCTCGCCCTGACGGGTGGACAGCTCGCGCTGCACGCCCTGTTCGGGATGAGCCAGCACCACCTCACGATGCGCGCCGGCGCCGACGACGTACTGGTGCGCATGGCGGCGAAGCTGATCTGCGGCGCCGGCCCGGCGTCGCTGAGCCCCGTCGACGCGCACCGCATCGTGACCGACGCCGGGATCGACCCGGCCACCCTCGGCGGCGCGGCCGCGCAGGGCGGCCACCTGCACGGCGGCACGTCCGCCGCAACGGCCGCCCAGTCGGCGGCCGATGGGACCGGCGGCGCGGCCGGGCTGCTGCCCGAGCTGCCCAGCCTGCCCATGTTCCTCGCGCACCTGCTGGCCGCCCTCGCGACCGGCTGGCTCATGCGCCGCGGCGACCTCGCGCTCGCCCGGGTCGCCACGCTCTCCTCCCAGGGCCTCGGCGAGGCCGTCGCCGACAACGCCCGGCTGCGGGCGCTGCGGGCCGCCCTCGGTCTCGTACGGGCCCTGCACGCCGGCCTGCCGGTCACGCCCGCCCCGGGACGGCTCGCCCGGCCCGCTCCCCGCCGTGACACTCCGCCGTCGTACACGGAGGAGACGCTGCAGCATTCGGTGATCAGGCGCGGCCCCCCGGCCGTACTCACTCTCGCCGCCTGACGCGACGACACGCCCCGTACGTAGTACGGAGGGCAGTGACGTCGCGATGCCGACGCGTATCCGCGCGCGGCTCACCGTCTCCCCCACACCTGTGGAGTGTCTCCTGTCATGAACGCCTCTCGTACGAACACGTCTCGTCGCGGTGTCTCGCGGCTGTCCACCGCCGGTCGTACGCGCGTCGCGCGCCGCGCGGCAGTCGTCGGCGGCGTCGCCGCGTCCGCCGTCGTACTGCTCGCCGGTCCCGCCCTCGCGCACGTCGGTGTGCAGCCGGTCGGCGAAGCCGCCAAGGGCGGTTACGCCACGGTCAACTTCAAGGTGCCGAACGAGCGCGACGACGCCTCGACCGTCAAGCTCGAAGTGAACTTCCCGACCGAGCACCCGCTGGCGTCGGTGTCGCCGCAGGCCGTTCCCGGCTGGAAGATCGTCGTCACCAAGAGCAAGCTCGCCAAGCCGATCGAGCTGCACGGCAAGCAGATCACCGAAGCCGTCTCGAAGGTCACCTGGACCGCCACGGGCGACGGCGTCGAGTCCGGCTACTTCCAGCAGTTCCCGCTCTCCATCGGCCAACTGCCCGAGGACGCCGACCAGTTGGTGTTCAAGACCCTCCAGACGTACGACAACGACGAGGTCGTGCGCTGGATCGACGCGCCGACCGAGGGCGCCGAGCCCGAGAGCCCGGCGCCGGTCCTGGCGCTGACCGCCGCCACCGAGGACGGCCACGGCGCGGCGGCCGATGACAAGGACGACGCCAAGGGCGCCGCCCACGCCTCGGACGAGGGCGACGGCAAGGACGGGGCCGGGGAGAACGCCGCCTCGTCCGACAGCAGCGACGGCACGGCCCGCACCCTCGGCATCGTCGGCATCGTCATCGGCGCCGCCGGTGTGGCCTTCGGCGTCCTGGCCGGCCGCCGCCGTACCTCGTCCGACAGCACCCCCGCCAGCTGATCAGCGGGCGCGGGCCCGCCGCTGGGCCCGCGCCCGGAGCCCCGTACTCCACCAATGGGAACTACCTCCATGCGCAAGAAGACCGTGCTCACCGCCGCCGCACTCACGGCGGCCCTGGCACTCACCCTGTCCGCCTGCGGAAGCGGCGGCGACGACGACGCGTCGAAGCCCGTGGCCGACGTCTCCGCCCAGCCGAAGACGCAAGCGGCGACCGTGCTCGACAAGCCCTTCGAGAAGCCGAACCTCGTCCTGAAGGACACCAAGGGCAAGACGTACGACTTCCGCGAGGAGACCAAGGGCAAGCCGACGCTGATCTACTTCGGCTACACGCACTGCCCCGACGTCTGCCCGCTGACGATGAGCAACATCGCCATCGCCAGGAAGGCGCTCCCCAAGGCCGACCAGGACAAGCTCCAGGTCGTGTTCGTCACCACCGACCCCGAGCGGGACACCTCCGCCGAACTCGCCAAGTGGCTGCCGAGCGCGGGCGATCCGTCGTTCGTCGGCCTCACCGGCGACTTCCCGACCATCCAGGCCGGCGCGCGCCAGGTCGGCATCGGTATCGATCCGGCGACGAAGGAGAAGGACGGCACCGTCGTCTCCATGCACGGGGCCCAGGTCATCGCGTTCTCACCGAAGACGGACGGCGGTTACGTCCTGTACGGCGAGGACACGACGGCCGACGACTACACGAAGGACCTGCCGAAGCTCATCAAGGGCGAGAAGCCGTGAGGGGGCGGGGCGGCCGTCCCGTCGCCGGGGCGGTGCTGGTGTCGCTGGTGTCGGTCGCGACGCTCGCGGCGCTGGCGGGGTGCTCGTCGGCGGACGCCTCCGAGGACAAGCCTCAGTTGAAGGTCACCGGGGCGTTCATGCCGCAGCCCGTCAGCGACATGGCGTCCGGCTTCCTCACGGTCACCAACAGCGGTGGCGCGGCGGACAGACTCACCTCCGTCACCAGCGACATCTCGGACGACGTGACGATCCACGAGACCAAGGACCAGAAGATGCGGCAGGTGAAGTCCTTCGACATCCCGGCCGACGGCGAGCTGAGTCTGGATCGCGGCGGCAGCCATCTGATGTTCATGGGCCTGAAGAAGGAACTCGAACAAGGCCAACGGATCTCCGTGGAACTGCACTTCGAGAAGACCGACCCGATCAAGGTCGACCTTCCCGTCAAGGAGACCACCTACAACCCCACGCGGCACTGAGGGACTGACTCACCATGACGGCCACCGCCCCCCGCTTCCGAACCCGGCTCATACGGCTGCTGCTCGTCGGCGCCGTGACGATCCTCGGTCTCTTCGGCACGCTCTCCGGTACGGCGTCCGCGCACGCCGCGCTGACCGGCAGCGATCCGAAGGACGGGGCGGTGGTCGACGTCGCTCCGCAGGACATCACACTCACCTTCTCCGAACAGATCGCCATGGGCGACGACTCCATCCGGGTCCTCGACCCCAGCAGCAAGCGCGTCGACGTCGCGAAGATGCGCGACCTCAGCCAGGGCGGCACCGTCCGCTACGCCGTCGGCCTGAAGCCCGGGCTGCCGGACGGCACGTACACCGTCGCCTGGCAGGCGGTCTCGGCCGACAGCCATCCCGTGTCCGGCGCGTTCACCTTCTCCGTCGGGGCGCCGTCGGAGACCACGGCCACCGTGCCCGATCAGGAGGCCGGGGGCGGGCTGGTCGGGACCGTGTACGACACGGTGCGCTACCTCTCGTACGTCGGGTTCATCCTGCTCGTCGGCGGTGCGGCGTTCGTCCTCGCCTGCTGGCAGCGGGGCGCGTCCGTACGGCCGTTGCAACGGCTCGTCGTCGGCGGCTGGGTCACCATGACCGCCGCGACGCTCGTCCTCCTACTACTGCGGACTCCGTACACCGGGTCCGGCAAGCTCGGCGACATGTTCGACCTCGGCGGGCTGTCGGACGTGCTGGACACCAAGACGGGCGCCGCGCTCGTCTCGCGGCTGCTGCTGCTCGGCGCGGCGGCCCTCTTCATCGCCGTGCTGTTCGGCGCGTACGCGAAGCGCGTCACGGAAGCGGAAGCGGAAGCGGAATCCGAGACGGGATCCGGAACCGGGTCCGGAACCGCGTCCGAGACGGAATCCGAGACGGAATCCGAGACGGAATCCGAGACGGAATCCGAAAGGGAGTCCGACGCGGGGAAGGCGAAGGGGGACCTCACCTTCGGGCTGAGCCTGGGCGGCACGGTCGTCGCCGCCGGTATCGCCGGGACGTGGGCGCTGTCCGAGCACGCGTCGACCGGGATCCAGACCGGCCTCGCCATGCCGCTGGACGTCCTGCATCTGCTGGCCGTGGCCACCTGGCTCGGCGGCCTCGTGTCGCTGCTGGTCGCCCTCTACGGGGCGCCGGACATCGAACGCGCCGCCGTACGGCGCTTCTCGCGGATCGCCTTCGTCAGCGTCGTCGTCCTGGCCGTGACCGGCCTCTACCAGTCGTGGCGGCAGGTCGGCTCCTGGGACGCCTGGACGGGGACGTCGTACGGCCAACTCCTGCTGGTCAAGCTCGGGCTGATCGCCGTACTGCTCGGTGTCGCCTGGTTCTCACGGCGCTGGACGGGGCTGCTGGGCGAGCAGCCGAAGACGGCGACAGAGACGGCGACCGCGGCGGATGCCGGAACGGACGACGAAGCCGACGAAGCCGACGAAGCCGCGGAAGCCGAAGAGGCCGGGAACGGTGCCGATCCCACACGCGTCGCCCAACTCGCCCGCCAGCGGACCGCGTTGGCCACGGCCCGCAAGAAGCGGAACCGCGACGCCGACACCGAGCGGTCCGGGCTGCGCCGCTCCGTACTGACCGAGGCGGGTATCGCCCTCGTGGTGCTCGCCGTCACGACCGCGCTGACGGGCACCGAGCCGGGACGTACGCAGGAGAAAGAGGTCGGCCGGTCGAGCACCGAGGCCGCCGCGCCCGCTCCCGCCCGCCCCGTCAGCCTCACCGAGCCCTTCGACACCGGCGGTGCGAAGGGCAAGGGCACACTGCGGCTCACCCTCGACCCCGCCCGCCCCGGCGCCAACCTCATGCACGTCTGGATCGACGGCCCGGACGGCAAGCCGATGGACGTGCCCGAGGTGAAGGTCGCCTACACCCTGAAGTCCGAGCAGATCGGCCCGCTCCCCGTCGTGCCCGAGCGTCTGGCACCGGGACACTGGAGCACGGCCAACGTACAGATCCCGATGCCCGGCGACTGGCATCTCCAGGTGACCGTGCGGACCTCGGACATCGACCAGACCACCATCGAGAAGAACGTGAAGATCGGCTGACCCCGTGAGCGACACCCGTACGACCAGTGACACCGACACCGACTCCGACACCGACTCCGGCGCCGGTACCGACGGCCGCGACGCCACCCCCGCGATCACGCGGCGGCGGCTGATCGGTACGGCCGGTGCCGTCGGCGCCGCGGGCCTCGTCGCCGGAGCGGCCGGCGGGGGCGCCACGTACGCCGCCACCCGCCCCGACGAGCCGACGGCGCTCGCCACGGTCGGCTCGGCCACCGTCGCCTTCCACGGCGACCACCAGGCCGGCATCACCACCCCGCTCCAGGCCCGTGGCCATCTGGTCGCCCTCGACCTCGCGCCGGGCGCCGGGCGCAAGGAGGCCGCCGCACTGCTGCGCCGCTGGTCGCAGACCGCGCGACGGCTCATGGCGGGCGAACCGGCCGGGGAGCGCGACACGGGCGTCGCGCTGGACGCGGGACCCTCCGCGCTGACGGTGACCTTCGGCTTCGGCCGGACCTTCTTCGACGTGACGAAGCTGGCCGATCGACGCCCGTCGGCGCTCGACCCGCTGCCGGCCTTCTCCTCGGACCACCTCGACGCCCGGCGCGGTGAGGGCGATCTGTGGGTGCAGATCGGCTCGGACGACTCGCTCGTCGCCTTCCACGCGCTGCGCGCCCTTCTTAAGGAGGCGGGCGACGCGGCGCGGGTGCGGTGGCAGATGAACGGCTTCAACCGCTCTCCCGGCGCCACCGCCCGTCCGATGACGGCGCGCAATCTGATGGGCCAGGTCGACGGCACCAACAACCCCAAGCCGACGGAGCCCGACTTCGACCGGCGGATCTTCGTCCCGGCGAAGCCGCCGGCCGGGACGCCCGACTGGATGGCGGGCGGCTCGTACGCGGTCGTACGCCGGATCCGGATGCTGCTCGACGACTGGGACGCCCTGCCGGTCGACCGCCAGGAGCTTGTCATCGGCCGCCGAAAGTCCGACGGCGCCCCGCTCACCGGCGGCACGGAGACGACCGCGCTCGCCCTCGACAAGACCGGCCCGGACGGCAAGCTCGTCATCCCGGACAACGCGCACGCCCGGATCTCGGCGCCGGAGCAGAACGGCGGGGCCGCGATGCTGCGCCGCCCGTTCTCCTTCCACGACGGCATCGCGGCGGACGGCACCCCCGACGCGGGCCTGCTGTTCATCTGCTGGCAGGCCGATCCGCTGAGGGGCTTCGTGCCGGTGCAGCGCAAGCTCGACCGGGGTGACGCGCTGTCGGCGTTCGTACGGCACGAGTCGAGCGGGCTGTACGCGGTGCCGGGCGGACCGCGCGAGGGCGAGTACGTGGGCCAGCGGCTGCTGGAGGCCTGAGCGGGAGCCGGGGCAGGAGCCAGGCCCCGGCTCCGGATGTCTGACCTGGGCCTTGGGCTGACGTCCTGGAGCGTCCGCCGATCGGACTAAAGTGACCACATGTCGGCCACGCGCTATACGTACCTGGGCCCCGAGGGCACCTTCACCGAAGCCGCCCTCCGCACCCTTCCGGAAGCCGCGACCCGGGAGCTGATCCCGATGGTCTCGGTGCCCGCGGCCCTCGATGCCGTACGGCACGGGGACGCCGCGGCCGCCCTCGTACCGATCGAGAACTCGGTGGAGGGCGGCGTCACCGCGACTCTCGACGAACTCGCGTCGGGCGAGCCGCTGATGATCTACCGCGAGGTGGTGCTGCCCATCGCCTTCGCGCTCCTCGTCAGGCCGGGGACGGCGCTGTCCGACATCAAGACGGTGACCGGTCATCCGGTGGCGCAGCCGCAGGTGCGCAACTGGCTGCGGGCCCAGCTGCCGAACGCGCTGTGGGAGTCGGCCGCGTCGAACGCGGACGGCGCGCGGCTGGTCCAGGAGGGCCGGTTCGACGCCGCCTTCGCCGGTGAGTTCGCGGCGGCGACGTACGGGCTCGAAGCCCTGGTCACCGAGATCCACGACGCCGAGAACGCGGAGACGCGCTTCGTCCTGGTGGGCAGGCCGGCGCGGCCGTCGGCGCCGACCGGCGCGGACAAGACCTCGGTCGTGGTCTGGCTCGGCGAGGACCACCCGGGCGCGCTGCTCGAACTGCTTCAGGAGTTCGCCGTACGCGGGGTCAACCTGATGCTCATCCAGTCGCGGCCGACGGGCGCGGGCATCGGTAACTACTGCTTCGCCGTGGACGCGGAGGGTCATATCGCGGACCGGCGTGTGGGCGAGGCGCTGATGGGGCTGAAGCGGATCAGCCCGAAGGTGCGGTTCCTGGGGTCGTACCCGAGGGCCGGGGTGACGCCGGACGACCTGCCGCGGCTGCGTGCGGGGACGTCGGACGCGGAGTTCATGGACGCCGCCGACTGGCTGGCCCGCAGCCAGGACGGCCGGATCTGAGCCGCCGGGGCGGCGGGGCGATCCGTTGTCCCCAGAGTTATCCACAGGCGGACCGGCCGCCCTGGGGACAAGTCGACAGCGTCGACCGAACGGGTCGACAAATCTCCTCAGCGACCGCATGACCATCCACAGGGCACAGAAGTGGCCTGCGTCACTCCCATTCCACTGATCAACTCGTTAGAGGGACCAAGTCCCACCCGAATGAGTATGTGAAGCGGGTTTAGGAGGCGAATCCTCCCGCTCCCACATGGGCTTTCACCGTGAAGTCGCTCGCGATCCACAGATTCCCCACACAGCCTGTGGATAACTTTTGGAGCCGGTACGCCTCTGTGGACAACGTCGCCCCAAGTGCCGCGCGCCACAAGGGAAATGAGTCAACGGAACATCGCCGGTGCCCCTTTCCGGGGAATTGGCCACCCGCTATTGACGTGGACGACCCTCCCCTTTCACTCTTTCCTCACTCTCCTCAATTGTGGCAATTCAGACAAAGCGCCACACGTTGAAATATGGGGTGGGGTGGCGGAAGCTCGCACCGGTAGCCTGGCGGGGTGATTGACCTTCGCCTGCTCCGAGACGACCCCGACCGTGTCCGCGCCTCGCAGCGCGCCCGTGGAGAGGACGTCGCCGTCGTCGACGCCCTGCTCTCCGCCGACGAGCGGCGCAGGGCCTCCGGCGTCCGCTTCGACGAGCTGCGTTCCGAGCAGAAGACGCTCGGCAAACTCGTGCCCAAGGCCACCGGCGACGAGAAGACCGAACTGCTGGCGCGCACCCGGGAGCTGTCCGCCGCCGTGAAGGCCGCCGACGTCGCGCAGCACGAGGCCGACGAGGAGGCCAGGCGGCTGCTCCTCCAACTGGGCAACATCGTCCACCCGGACGTGCCCGTGGGCGGCGAGGAGGACTTCGTCGTCCTCGACACGATCGGCACCCCGCGCGACTTCGCCGCCGAGGGCTTCGAGCCCAAGGACCACCTGGAGCTGGGCGAGGCGCTCGGCGCCATCGACATGGAGCGCGGCGCGAAGGTCTCCGGCTCGCGCTTCTACTACCTGACGGGCGTCGGCGCCCTGCTCGAACTCGCCCTGGTGAACGCGGCGATCGCGCAGGCCACCGACGCCGGCTTCGTCCCGATGCTGACCCCCGCGCTGGTGCGCCCGCGCGCGATGGAGGGCACGGGCTTCCTCGGCCAGGCCGCGGAGAACGTGTACCACCTGGAGAAGGACGACTACTACCTGGTCGGCACGTCGGAGGTGCCCCTCGCCGCGTACCACATGGACGAGATCATCGACGCCGACAAACTGCCCCTGCGGTACGCGGGGTTCTCGCCGTGCTTCCGGCGCGAGGCGGGTACGTACGGCAAGGACACCCGGGGCATCTTCCGGGTGCACCAGTTCGACAAGGTCGAGATGTTCTCGTACGTCGACCCGGCGGACGCCGAGGCCGAACACACGCGCCTGCTGGAGTGGGAGAAGCAGTGGCTCACCGGCCTCGGGCTGCCCTTCCAGGTGATCGACGTGGCCACGGGCGACCTGGGTGCCTCGGCCTCGCGCAAGTTCGACTGCGAGGCGTGGATCCCGACGCAGGGCAAGTACCGCGAGCTGACGTCCGCGTCCAACTGCGACGGTTTCCAGGCCCGTCGGCTCTCCGTACGGATGCGTGAGGCGAAGGACGGCAAGCAGCAGGTGAAGCCGCTCGCGACGCTGAACGGCACGCTCTGCGCCGTACCGCGCACGATCGTGGCGCTGCTGGAGAACCACCAGCGGGCCGACGGTTCGGTGTGGGTGCCCGAGGTGCTCCGTCCGTATCTGGGCGGGCGCGAGACGCTGGAGCCGATCGCCAAGTGAGTTCCGCCCCTGTCCCCGCTTCCGCCTTCCCGTACAAGCTCGTCGCGACCGACCTCGACGGCACGCTGCTGCGCGACGACCACACGGTCTCCGCGCGTACGCGCGACGCGCTCGCCGCCGCCACGGCGGCGGGCGCCGCGCACATCATCGTCACCGGGCGGGCCGTGCCGTGGACGCGGGGCATCCTGGACGATCTCGGGTACGACGGGTTGGCGGTCTGTGGCCAGGGCGCGCAGGTTTACCACGCCGGTGAGCACAGACTGCTGACGTCGGTGACGCTGGACCGGCAGGTGGCCGTCCTCGCGCTGGCGAAGATCGAGGCGGAGGTGGGCCCGCTGGCGCTGGCCGCGAGCCGTGACGGTCTCGACGGCGACGTCCTGATCGGGCCGGGCTACCAGGTGCAGGAGGGCCCGCTGCCCTCGCTGTTCCTCGACGATCGCGAGGAGATGTGGACCGCGCCGATCAACAAGGTCTACATCCAGCATCCGGAGCTGAGCGACGACGCGTTGGCGAAGGTCGCGCAGGAGACGGTCGGCGGCATGGTGGCCGTGGTGATGGCGGGGCCGGGCGTCGTGGAGATCCTGCCGCTGGGTCTGAGCAAGGCGACGGGGCTCTCGCTGGCCGCGCGGCGGCTCGGTGTGACGGCGGCCGACACGATCGCGTTCGGCGACATGCCCAACGACATCCCGATGTTCGGCTGGGCGCGGCACGGTGTGGCGATGGCCAACGCGCACGAGGCGCTGAGGGCCGTGGCGGACGAGGTGACCGCGTCGAACGACGACGACGGTATCGCCGTGGTGTTGGAGAGGCTGCTCCAGCAGGGCTGAGGCGCCCGCTTCCGGCCGGGAGGTCGAGAGGGAGGGGGCGGTCCACGCGCGAACGCGCGCTCGAAGCGACCGCCCCCTTGGGCGGGTCACCGTCGGCTGCGCGGAGCGGAAGTGGTTACTCCGGTGCCGGGTCGGGACTGCCCTGTCGGGAACTCGACGGACTCGAACTACTGGTCATCGCCGCGCTCCTCTCCCGGTCCAAGTGGTGCCTGACACCATTACTGTGCACCCGCGCGGTACTTGGGCGCCACCCAATTACGCGGGTCCTGGCGCGGTGGCCGTTCCGTCCGGCCAC